>JBAQGP010000892.1:0-15532 GCA_049287845.1 Solirubrobacteraceae bacterium
CGGTCTTCGCCGCGGGTGCTGAGCCCGTAGCCGAACGGATACAGCGGGTTGTAGTTGGGATCGCCGACGTTGATCGGCTCCTGCGCCAGCGTCCGTGGCCAGGACACCGGCAGCTTGCCGGTGAACGGGTGGGCGCCGAACAGGTCATCAGCGATTCCGGCACCCTCGCTTCCCGGCAGCCAGGCCGCCACGATCGCATCGCTCTCGTGGCGCTGGGTTGGATCCAGGATCAGCGGGCGCCCAGACACGATCACCATGACGCACCGCTTCGCTGCGGCACAGACCTTGTCAACGGCAGCCTTGTCCGCCGCCGAGAGCTGCATGTCCTTGACCGGCCGGGGCACGCCCTTGTCACCGGGGTCATACGCCCACCGCGGGCCATTGACGTCGCCGTAGCCCTCGGCGTACGGCGTCTCGCCGACGACGACGATGCCGGTGGCGTTGTGCGGAATCGGCGCCGAAGCGTCCACGCTGAACGTCACGTTGCCACGGCTCAGCTGCCGGATGCCGTCGAGGATCGTCGTTCCGGGGATCACGTTCGTCGAGCCGCCCTGCCAGGTCAGCGTCCAGCCGCCGGCCTGGTTGCCGATGTTGTCGGCGTTGGAGCCGGCGACGTAGACCGGGTGGTTGCCCTCGATCGGCAGCACGTGCCTGTCGTTCTTGAGCAGCACCGCAGACTCGGCGGCCGCACGGCGAGCCAGCGCATGGTGGGCAGGAGAGCCCACCTGGCTGATGTAGCGCCGGTCGGTGTAGGGGTGCTCGAAGAGCCCCAGCTGGAACTTCTTGGTCAGGATCCGGCTCACCGCGTCATCGATCCGTGACATCGGTACCTGGCCGGAGTTGACCAGGTCAGTCAGCGTCGACTCGAACTGCTCGAAGTTCTGCGGCTGCATGAACATGTCGATCCCGGCCATGACGCCCGCCTGCACCTTCTGGGCGAACGTGTAGGTCGTGGGGTTGATGTGATCGATCCCGTTGTAGTCGGAGATCACGATCCCATCGAACCCGATGGCATCCTTCAGCCAGCCGGTGATCAGATCCCGGTTGCCGTGCATGTTGATCCGGTTCCCGAGCCCGTCCTCGGTCCAGTCGACGTCCGAGTAGGACGGCATGACGGCGCCCACGTGGTGTTGCTGCACGGCGGGGATGTACGGCGAGAGGGCCAGCCGGAAGAACGTGGAGTGATCGACCTCGTCAACGCCCTGGTCGATCGGGTAGTTGCCCGTGGTCTGGTTGTTGGAGCCGGTGCCGTAGGTGGTCAGGCCGTCGCCCGCGAAGTGCTTGGCGGTGGCCAACACCCGGTCAGGATCAGAGAGATGCCCAGGCGGGCCCTGGAAGCCGTCGATGGCGGTCTCCATCTCCTTGACCAGGCGCGGATCCTCGCCGAAGGACTCATAGGTGCGACCCCACCGGTCATCGCGCGCGACGCAGATGCATGGCGCGAACACCCACTGTGGTCCGGTCGTCCGCGTCTCCTCGGCCGCCACGTGCTCCACGTCGCGCACCAGCGCGGGATCACGGGAAGCGCCGAGGCCGATGTTGTGGGGAAACACGGTGGCCCCGTACATGTTCCCGTCGCCGTGCACCGTGTCGATGCCGTACAGCAGCGGGATGTGCAGACGGGTGGCCAGCGCCGCCGTCTGGTAGCGGTCGACCATGTCTGCCCACGCCGTCGGGGTGTTGGGCGTCGGGACCGAGCCCCCACCCGACAGGAGGCTGCCCAGGTTGTCCGTCGTGATCTTCGACGTGTCAGCGTCCACGCTGGCGCGCTCGGCCTGCGTCATCTGGCCGATCTTCTCCGCAAGCGTCATTCGCGACAGCAGATCCTGAACCCGCTGCGTGACCGGCAGCGTCGGGTTCTGATACGGCAGCGGGGCGGTGTCGTGCGGGCGAACCGATGTGGCGCTGGAATGTGTGGTGGCGCCAACGCTCGGCGCGACGAGCGCCGCCGCCACCAGCGCGATCACCGCCAGCGCGAGCAACCGGCGTAGAGGCGACCCAGGTGATTGCATGACGAACTCCCTCCCTGTCCTGGACGGTCTGACGAAGCGCGGCACGCCGCACCCGATCCTGCGGTACCCACGCCCTCCCGCTCCAAAACCTTTAGATTCAGTCCACCTCGCCGTCAGCACGATCCAGCTTCGGCTCGAGACCTCACCGCCGGGCCTTGCCTTTCCAGATGCGCGCTTGCGTCACGCAGTCGGCGCGTGTACGAATTGGCTCCCATGCGTGTCGGCATCGCGGATCATCTCGGCTGGGCGGTCGCGGTCACGGCGTCAGCCGATCACGAGGTGGTGGATCGCCGGCGGATCGAGCTGATCGACCCCGGCGTCTCGGCCGCCCCGATCCACTACGAGAGTCGGCGTCTCGATGTGGCCGCGACGGCCGCGCTGGTCGCGAGGGCGCGGGCGTCCATCGCGCTCGCGGCGTCAGCGGCTCTGGATGAGCTCGCGGCCGCGCTGCCCGAGCCGGTCGTGTCGATCTCGCTGCGCACCTGGCCGCTTGACTTCCCTGACGACATCGTCGTGCAGCGTCGCGCGCCCTACGAGGCGCGGGCCGACGCCATCATGTACCGCCAGGAGCTCGCCGAGCTGGCGCATGCGCGGAGCTGGGACGTTCACCTGTACGACGCCAAGGCCGTGGTCGACCAGGCGCTCAGCCGACTGGGGGAGCAGGCCGCCCACGACGTCCTGCGGGCACCCCGGGCGAGGCTGGGACCACCCTGGACCAGGGATCACCAGGTCGCGCTCGCCGCGACGATCCTGGCCGGCTGAAGCGGGTCGCTGACCCCGAGCCCGGGGTCAGTCCTCTGGCGGCTTGCGCGCGAAGACGACACGCTTGAGCTCGGCCAGCGCGGGACCGCCGAGGCGTAGGGCGGTCTGGAATCCCTCCTGGCCCGCCTCCCCGGCGTCCAGGACGCGCCGGAGCTCGTCGAGCACGGGACGTTCGTCGTCAGCGACCCGGTCGCGGGGTGCCTCGAGGAGGATGAGATGCCGCGGGCGCTGAAGGCCGTGGGCAAGGCGGACAAATGTCTCGCGTTCTCCTGCGTCGAGCGTCTCGACGGGCACCACCACCGACTGGTTTGACTGGAGCCGTTTGAGCACCGCGGCGGCGAGAAGTTCGTGCGCGCGCGCCTCGACCTCCTCGTCGGGTACACGCCCGGCCAGCAGCGCACGGACCTTCTCGAGCGAGAGCACGGCACCGCGTTCCTGCACGACGCGGTCGGCGAACTTGGTGGGTTCGGACGCGGCGGCGCCGACGACGACGACCAGGCTCCCCGGGGAGTAGCGCATCCGGTCCGTGGGAGCGAGAACGCGGGAGCGCACGGACACGTCGACCGGGCGGGGCGCGCCACCGTCGCGGCGGGGCCGTTCTGATGACCAGCCCGTCCGTTCGTCGGCACCGATCTTGACGCTGCGAGCGGGAGGGCTGTCGGGCATACACCCATCATCGCCGATGCGGTCCTCCGGCGCTTCCCGCCTACCCTCCCGGGTCGGTCTGGCCTCCCCTTCACCTCAACCGGCCGGCCGGCAGCGATGGACGGAGTTCAGGCGGCCCAGATCGGGGCCGTGTCCGGTGCCGGCGGCTCGTCGCCGTGGGCGCAGACGAGGATCAGGGCGCCGCCGCTGACCAGCTCGTTGAGCCAGGCCAGCTGGTCGCCCCGCTGACCAAGCGCACTGCCTCGCCGCAACCCGACACCGCTGATGCCGGCCCTGCATCTCGCGGCGGCGTCACTGACCGACGCCGGCCAGTCCGGGCCTGCTCGCTTCGTGCTCTAGGAGTCGTGTGAGCTACCGAGCCACTCGGCGATGTCGGCGATGACCGCCGGGTCGACGTGCTGAGCCGGCTCGTACTCCGCCGGTGTCGGCGGGCCGCTCCCGGCGACGAAGAGGTGGTTCAAATCCGGATACACGCGGATGGTGACGTCCGCACGGCCGTGGAGCGCGGCCTTCCAGCGCGCGAGATCGTCCTCGACGGTGACCTGGTAGTCGCGGCCGCCCTGCAGGATGAGCATGGGCGTTCGGAGGGTGGCGGCGAGCGCGGGCGGGTCATACCCCCGAAGGTCCATCCAGTAGGGGGCGGGCGCACCGAGAGGCAGCTCCTCGGCCGGCGTGGTGGGGGAGAGCTCGGGACTGTCGACCATCGCCGCCTTCTCTGCGAGCGCGTCGATCATCGGCTGTGATGCCGCGGCGGTCTCGGGGTTCAGTGAGGCGAGGTATCGGGTCTGCCTGACGATCACCCAATGCAGCGGCTGCGCTCCGCCGGCCAGCAGGATCATCCCTGCGATCGACCGGTCGGCCTCGGCGATCCGTGGGGCGACCGTGCCCCCGAGGCTGTGGCCGAGCACGAACACCCGCTTGGCGTCGAGCCGCCCGTCGTCCTGCAAGACCTCGACCGCCGCGGTCGCCTGCGGCAGGTACTCGTCGCTCAGGGTGAAGTCGTGGGCGCCCCGTACCTGCGCCGCATGGGCGTAGGTCACCTTGTCGAAACGCAGCACGGCCACGCCTCGGCTGGCCAGTCCCCAGGCGATGTCCTTGAGCGGCTTGTTGCGCCCGACCGTCTCGTCGCGATCGAGCGACCCCGAGCCGGCCAGCAGGACGACGCCTGGCCACGGGCCCGCCCCGTGCGGCACGGTCAGCGTGCCGGGTACCGCGAGCGGCTCGGTCCCGAGCGTGACCTCCTGTTCGTCGAAGCTGGTGGGGTCGGCGTAGGCGGGTGGCTCCCAGGGCGCGATCGGTGCCGCCGCGCTGAGCGGCGCGAGCTGCAGCCCACCGAGCTGATCGGCGGCGTCGACCGGCGCGACGAGGGCGAAGCCGCCGCGCTCGCAGGTCACCGGCACCTTGACCACGACCGAACCCGCGGGACCCGGCTCGCCCACCGGCGCGCCGATCGAGGTGATCGCCCCCTGAACGCGCAGCTCGGCCTCCCAGGCGCTCTGCAGCGCCTCGGGGGCGACCAGGGCCTGCAGCGGCGGCGCGAACAGGTCCCGGATCTCGGCAAAGCGCCCGGCCTGCGCGAGCTCGAGGACGGTCAGGGCGGTCTGCTCGGGCACGGTTCGCATCGGACGCGAGATAGGATGCCAGCCTCGATCCCCACCGCAAAGGAGCACCATGCCGGCGAAGGGCAGCGCAGAGTGGAAGGGCGATCTCAAGGGCGGCGCCGGGACGTTCACGGCGGGCGACGGCATCACCGGCGACTACTCGTTTCGCTCGCGGTTTGAGGACGGGCCCGGCGCCAACCCCGAGCAGCTGATCGCCGCGGCGCACGCGTCGTGCTTCTCGATGGCGCTCTCGGCCGCGTTGGCGGACGCCGGCACACCGGTGAACTCGGTCAAGACCGACGCGACCGTGACCCTGCGCTTCGTCGACGGCGCGCCCACGATCACGGCGATCGCGCTGACCACCGTGGGCGACGTGCCCGGGATCGACGAGGCGGCGTTCAAGGAGGCGGCCGACGGCGCGAAGGCGGGCTGCCCCGTGAGCCGGGCGCTGGCGGGTGTGCCGGAGATCACCCTGGACGCTTCACTGCGGTAGGCGGAGGACCGGCCAGCAGCCGGCGCACGGCGGCGCTGCTCGCACTCGTCCTGCTGCGCCGTGGCGCGGTCGCGGGCACCGCCCCGGTCGGCGACGTGGCGATGAGCAGTCGCTGATGACCCTAGGATGGGGTTGGTGAGCGCCCTTGACCAGCGACCGGAGATGGAGCGTGTCGGCGACCAGCTGGTGGCGTCGGCGCGAGCACTGCGCGAGCAGCTGATCGCCGAGCAGGGGGAGACGGAGGAGCGCGCCACCTACTCTCCGGAGGTCCACGAGGCGCTGCTGGAGGCGGGCTTCTATCGCATGTACGTCCCGCGCCGGTACGGCGGGCTCGAGGTCGACGTCCCGACGTTCATGCGCGTCGGGGTCGAGCTGGCGCGCGGCGACATGGGGGCCGCGTGGGGTGCATGCCTCTCGGCCAACCACGCGCTCCAGGTCGGCTCGTGGTTCCCCGAGCGCACGCAGGACGAGGTGTTCGGCGGCGGGGACTTTCGCGCCGCCTCCGTCGCGGCCCCGACCATCCGCGCGACGCCGCACGACGACGGTTACCGCTTGGAGGGCGCCGTCGCCTACTGCTCGGGGATCCCCTACTCCACGTACTACATGGGCCAGGCGATGCTGCCCGAGCCCGACGCCAACGGCATCCCGCGGATGGCTCTGTTCGTCGCGCCGCGATCGGCGTTCACCCAGCTTCACGACTGGGGCGACACCCTGGGGCTGAAGGGGACCGGCTCACACACGATCCGCTTCGACGGCGCTCATCTGCCCGCCCACTACGTCATCGAGGACGTGAACATGGTCGACGTCGCGGTGGAGAAGGGCACGCCCGGGCTGGCGCTGCACGGCAACCCCATGTACTGCGGCCGAGCGTTGGTGATCTTCACGCTGTCGCTCGCCTGCACGCTGGTCGGCGGCGGCTACAACGCGCTGGACGAGTACCGCAACTGGGCGCTGGACAAGCCGACGCCGCTGCCCCCGTTCGGCCCGCGCTTTGAGGACCCCGACTTCCAGCGCTGGTATGGCGCCGCCTTCGTCAAGCTCCAGACCGCCGAAGCGGCGATGATGCGCTGCGCCGAGCTGCATATGGAGGCCTGTCGCGACAACGCCGACGGCACCGCGCCCTACACCTGGGCCCAGGACGCGCGGCTGGCGGCGATCGCGCGCGAGGCGATGGTCCAATGCTGGGAAGCCGTCGAGCAGCACCTGTTCCGCACAATCGGCGCCAGTGCCATCAAGAGCGGCCAGCGCTTCGAGCGCCTGTTCCGCGACCTGGCCACCTCCGCCGCGCACCGCAACACCCAGCTGCGCGACTCGTTCTGGCGCCAGCTCGGCGCCATCGAGCTCGGCGTCCCGTACCCCAGCCCCGCCGGCACCTATACCGGGTCCCACCCACCCGCCGCAAGCCCCGGGCCCATGCACCCCCCGCACTGAGCTCTCAGCGCGCCGAGTCGCGGGCCCGCGTGGTGTACACCCCGGTGGGCTGCGCGTGGTAGCCCTTGGCCCCGACGGCCAGCGCCAGCGGGCTGCGGGGATCCTCTCCGGCGGCAAGCCGGTCCAGGGCCGCGCGGAAGTCATACGCGGGCGACCAGCCCAGCTCCTGGCGGGCGTGGGCGTTGACGTAGACGCGGTCGATGGCGGGGAGCATCCTCCATCCGAGTCGCGCGTAGATCTCGTCGAAGTCCGCATGCAGCCGCCGCACCACGGCGGGCGCATCACGGCGGAGCTCGGCGAGGTCGTCGACCCCGAACGGCGTCGTTGCGCTGATGATGTAGCGCCCGAACCCGATCGCCGGCGCCCGCTCCAGCGCCAGGAGGTGCGCGTCGACCGCATCCTGGATATCCACCCGTCGATAGAGCAACTCGTTGACCTTCAGGTTCAGGTCGTCAAACGACTCCCGTGCGTCGGGGCGGTCATCGTCCTCGGGGAAGAAGCGCGAGGTGCGCAGGATGAGGCAGGGCAGACCGTGGTCGCGCCACACGAGCTCGCACAGGTTCTCGGCCGCGGTCTTGGTGACGCCGTAGATGTTGCGCGGGAGCGGGGCCACGTCCTCGGTGACCCACGCCGCGGGGGCCTGCGGCACCGGAGTCAGGGCACGGCCGAAGGTGCTCGTCGTGCTGGTGAAGAGAAAGCGGCTGACGCCCGCCGCCACCGCCTCCTCCAGCAGATTCAGCGTGCCGGTGATGTTGGTGTCCACGAAGTCGCGGCGGCCGTGCGAGCCGACGTGGGGCTTGTGCAGGGTGGCCGAGTGGATCACGGCGTCCACGCCCGCCATCGCTCCGCGCACGCAATCACGGTCAGCGATCGAGCCGATCACACAGGTGAACTCGGAGGGCAGCAGGTCGAGGCCCACCACCTCGTGGTCGGTCTCGCCCAGCACCCGCACCAGCGCCTCGCCCAGGTGCCCGGCACTTCCGGTGACGAGGATCCTCACTGACGACCCCCGGACACCTGGTCGCGCAGCGCCGTCTTCAGCTCCTCGTCGCAGAAGGCGGCGTCGATCGCGGTGAGCGTGAGCGCCGCGAGGTCGTCCTCGCTGAACCCGAGCCGCTCAAAGCACACCTGGTACTCGCCGCCGATCGTCGCCCCGAAGTAGGGGGGATCGTCGGAGCCCAGGGTCAGGCGTACCCCGGCGTCGCGCAGCCGTGGCAGCGGATGGTCGTCGAACCCGGGGAAGACCCCGAGCACGATGTTGCTCGTCGGGCAGGTGTTGAGCACGATCCGGCGCGACGCAAGCTCGCTCACCAGCGCCGCATCCTCGATGGCGCGGACTCCGTGATCGATCCGGGTGACCGGCAGGGTGAGCGCGGCGCGCACGCTCTCGGGGCCCGCCCACTCGCCGGCGTGCACCGTGCACCCCAGCCCCGCCTCGGCGGCGATCGCGTAGGCCTCCGCGAAGTCGCCGATGGGGAAGTTCGCCTCGTCGCCGGCCATGGAGAAGCCGACGACGTAGGGATGGGACTCGGCCGCGGCGTAGCGGGCGACCGCCAGCGCCTGCTCGAGCCCGAAGTTGCGCACCGCGGAGATGAGGATCCGCCCCTCGATGCCGTGGAGCCTGCGGGCATCGTCGATCCCCTGGGCGATGCCGCCGAGGTGCTCCTCGTCGGTCAGCCCCACGAGCCGCGCATGATCGGGCGAGGCGGTGAGCTCGACGTAGATCGCTCCCTCCCCGGCGCAGTCGCGCAGGTACTCGTAGGTGATGTCGCGGTAGTCCTCGGCGGTGCGGATGACGCTCGCCGCCATGTCATATGTCCGCAGGAAATCCAGGAAGTCCGCGTAGTGGAAGCGTCCGTGCTCGTTGAGCAGTCGCTCCGGGAGCGCCATCTCGTTGCGACCGGCCAGCCGCTGCACGAGCTCGGGGGTGGCCGTGCCCTCCAGGTGGACATGGAGCTCGACCTTGGGCAGTGAGTCGACGGTCATCGCAGCACCTCCATCACGATCGGCAAGGACTGCTCGGGGCCATCCCCGAGCGAGAAGGCGGCACGGAGCGCATCGGCGGCCCGCTCGGCGCTGGCCTCGTCGCGCGCATGGACCATCGCCAGCGGACGCTCGCCCGGTCCGACCCGTTCACCCAGGCCCGCGACCTCAGTGAAGCCGACGCTGTGGTCGACCGGGTCGGTCTCCCGGGCCCGGCCGCCACCGAGGCCGACGACGGCGATCCCGACGGCGCGGACGTCGACCTCGACGACGCGACCCGCCTCCACCGGTTCGACGGCGCGCACCACCGATGCGGCACGCAGATGCCGGTCAGGCGTCTCGATCAGATCAGACGGGCCGCCCAGCTCGGCCACCATCGCGCCGAATCGCTCCGCTGCCGCACCTCTGTCAAGGGCGTGCTCGGCAGCAGCGCGGGCGCCCACGAGGTCGCTGAACACACCCCCCAGCACGAGCAGCTCCGCGCTCAACGCCAGCGTCACCTCCCGCAGGCGCTCATCGCGCGCCGCCCCGGTGAGGTGATCGATCGACTCGCGCACCTCGACCGCATTGCCGGCCGTGCGGCCCAGCACCTGATTCATGTCGGTGAGCAGCGCCGCGGTCGGCAGGCCGTTGCCGCGCGCCACGTCGACGATCGCCCGCGCCAGCTCGCGCGCGCGTTCTGAGTCGGGGAGGAACGCGCCCGAGCCGACCTTGACGTCCATCACCAGCGCGTCCAGACCCGCCGCCAGCTTCTTGGACAGGATCGAGCCGACGATCAGCGGGATCGACTCGACGGTGCCCGTGGAATCGCGGATCGCGTAGAGGCGGCGGTCGGCCGGCGCCAGGCGGGCGGTCTGGCCGACGATCGCGCACCCCACGCGGGCGACTGCGGCACGCAGACGGTCAGACGAGGGGGCGACGTCGTAGCCAGGGATCGCCTCCAGCTTGTCCAGCGTCCCGCCGGTGTGGCCGAGCCCGCGGCCGGAGATCATCGGTACGGCCGCCCCGCAGGCGGCGACGATCGGCGCCAGCAGCAGACTCACCTTGTCGCCCACCCCGCCAGTCGAGTGCTTGTCGAGCACCGGTCCGCTCACCCCCGAGCCCTCCCACGGCAGGATGTCGCCCGACCGCGTCATCGCCCCGGTCAACGCGACGCGCTCCTGCGCGGTCATGCCCTGCAGGAAGATCGCCATGGCCAGTGCCCCGACCTGCGCGTCGGTGACCGACCCGTCGGCGATCCCCGCCACCAGCTCTGAGACCTCCGCGCCCGACAGCTCCCCGCCGTCGCGCTTGCGCCGGATGAGCTCAGACGTCAGCATCGGCCGCTCCGATCCGCCCCAGGAAAGCCAGGAGCAGGCGGCTGAGGTCGCCCGCGGCCCGCTCCCCGTCGCGCAGCGTCTGCTCGTGGCTGAGCGGCACCTCGGACATGCCCTCGGCGAGGTTGGTGATTGCCGACACCGCCACCACCCGCAGGCCGCAGTGCCGGGCCACGGTCGTCTCGTGGACGGTCGACATGCCGACGGCGTCGGCGCCCAGGCTCCGGAAGGCCCGGATCTCCGCCGCCGTTTCAAAGCTCGGCCCGCTCACCGCCAGATAGACCCCCTCGGCCAGCGCGACCCCCGCCTCCGCGGCGGCTGACCGCAGCTCGCCCAGCAGCTCGGGGTCATAGGCGTCGCGCATCGGCGGAAAGCGCTCGCCCACCGCGTCGTCATTGGGCCCGATGAGCGGGTTGGTCCCGGTGAGGTTGATGTGGTCGGTGATCGCCATCAGCCGTCCCGGCCCGACCTCGGGACGCAGCGACCCGGCGGCGTTGGTCAGCACCAGGATCTCCGCCCCGGCGGCGCGCAGCGCTCGCACCGGCACGCGCAGCGCGTCCACCGGACCCCCTTCGTAGAGATGGGCCCGGCCCTGGAGGACCGCCACCGGGACGCCCGAGATGCGGCCCAGTACCGCCCGTCCGGCGTGACCCGCCACCGTCGGGCGCGGGAACCCGGGTAGGTCCTCGTAGCCGACCACCGTGGCGTCGTTCACCGCGTCGGCCACCGCCCCCAGCCCGGAGCCCAGGACGACCCCCACCCGCGGGCGCACGTCCCCGCGCTCCGCCAACACCCCCGCTGCGTCGCTCACCGTCCCAGCTCGCTGCGACCGAACGACAGCGGCAGCAGCTCCGCGAGCGTCACCGCCTGCGGGGTCGCGCCCGGGCGCCCGAGGTAGACCGGCGTGTCGGCGGAGCCGAACTCCGCGAGGCGCTGGCGGCATCCACCGCACGGCGGGCACACGTCCACCTTCTCGGCGACGACCGCCACGGCGGTGATCGCCGACTCCCCGGCCGCCACCAGCGCGCCGATCGCCGAGGCCTCCGCGCACTGCCCCTGGGGGTAGGCCACGTTCTCGACGTTGGCGCCGGCGTAGATGGCGCCCGTGCGTGCGCGTACAGCGGCTCCGACCTTGAACTCGGAGTATGGCGCGTAGGCCGTGCGCATCGTGGCATCGGCGGCGCGCAGCAGCGCCTCGACGCCGTCCAGGAGCAGACCCGAGTAGCCCACCGCCACGAGGTCGTCGTCGGAGATCGCCAGCTCGGCGCGCAGCCGGGCCACCCTCTCCGCTGCCTCGTCGGGCGAGTTGAGGCCGGGTCCGACCATCGCCTCGAGCTCGATGAACGTCCCCAGGCCGTCCACGTCGTCGAGGTGGATGCGCACGTGCTCCCACACGAACAGCCGTCGCCGCTTGACCACCACCACGGTCGTCCCCAGTGCGGCGTCCAGAGCCTGGCGCAACCGCTCCGGTTCTCCGGCCGGGGCGCGGATGAACGCGCTCTCCTCTGCGTGAGCGCCGTCCGCGCGCCGGTAGGCGATCAGCTCGGCACCGTCGCCGTCCTGGTCACGCAACTTGAGCCGTCCGTGTCGGCCCGCGAAATACGTATCGCGCTGGTGCAACACGCCCTGGTCGACGGCGCCGAGCGCCGCACAACGGGCGGCGGTCGCGTCGGGGTCTGCGTCGCGGGCCTTGATCTCGAGGTTGACGGACACCATTGGCGGTGGTGAGCGTATCGAGCAACCCCGGGGGCTCGGGTCCGTCGGGAAGTGATTGGCGGTTTGACGGCGCCGGGACGCGCCGAACTCCGCCACTGATCCCCTCCGAACCCGTAGGATCGCCCCGTGCCCCAGCGTGTGAAGTGCGTCCAGCACGCCGTCCTGGCCGACCGCCTCTCGGTCATGCGCGACCGATCGACCCCGCACGGCGTGTTCCGGCACGCCGTGTACGAGGCCTCGGCGATCATGGCCGTCGAGGTGGCGCGCGCACTCCCGGTCAAGGAGGTCGACATCGAGACGCCGCTGGAGACGACGCGGGGCCTCCGGCTGCGCGACGAGATCGCGGTGGTCCCGGTCCTGCGCGCCGGGCTGGGGATGGTGGAGGGCTTCCTGCGCCTGCTCCCCGACGCTCGCGTCGGCCATCTGGGCATCCAGCGCGACCACGAGGACCACGCGCCGATCGACTACTTCGAGCGGCTCCCGCCCGGTCTACCCGACGTCCCGGTGTATCTGCTGGACCCGATGCTCGCCACCGGCGGCAGCGCGGTCCGAGCGCTGCATCACCTCAAGCGGGCGGGCGCCCGCCACTTGGAGCTCGTCTGCCTCGTCGCCGCGCCCGAGGGTCTGGCCGCGCTCGAGGCCGAGCATGGCGACGTCACGGTGTGGACCGCCGCCATCGACCGCGAACTCGACGCCAACGCCTACATCCGCCCCGGCTTGGGCGACGCCGGCGATCGCGTGTTCGGCACGTTCTGACGATCCATCCACTTGTCGGCCGCGTGGTGCTCGTAGCTCGCCAAGCCGTCGAGCAGGGCTGAGGCGTCCGTCTGCACCAGCAGCGTCCCCCGGTGCTCGGCGCGCAGCAGCCGCTCGGCCACGATGTGATCGAGCATCGCCAGCAGTGGCTGCCAGAAGCCGGCGACGTCGAGCAGGCCGATCGGCATGCGGTGCAGCCCGAGCTGGCTCCATGTGAACAACTCGAACAGCTCGTCCAGCGTTCCCGTCCCCCCGGGCAGCGCGATGACGGCGTCGGAGAGCTCGGCCATCAGCGCCTTGCGCTCGTGCATCGTCGTCACCTCGCGTAGCTCGGTGAGCCCGCTGTGCGCGATCTCCCGCTCCACCAGCTGGCGCGGGATGACACCGATCACCTCTCCGCCGCCCGCCAGCGCCCCGTCGGCCACAGCGCCCATCAGGCCGACACTGGCGCCGCCGTAGACCAGGCCGAGCCCGCGCTGCGCGAGCAGGCGACCGAGCTCGTCGGCGGCCGCGGCATACTCCGGCCGCGCGCCCGGGCTGGAACCGCAGAAGACGAGGACGCGCTTGATCACGGATGCCACCCTAGATCAGAGGAACGACGTCCCAGGCAGCTGCGGCACGTCGCGACCGGTGAGCCAGCGCATCACGCTCGCCCCGACGTCGGCAAGGGCGCCATCGTGACGGCGCCCGCCGTGCCCCGCGAAGCGTGCCAGCAGCGGGGCGTACTCGCGCGTGTGGTCGGTGTGGTTGGTGGTCGGGTCGACGCCGTGGTCGGCGGTCAGCACCAGGAGGTCGTCTTCGCCCAGCAGCTCGAGCCACCCGGCCACGGCCTCGTCGATCACACGCAGCGCTCCGGCGAAGCCGGCGATGTCGTGACGGTGGCCGTAGAGCTGATCGGTCTCCACGAGATTGACGAACACGAGCCCGCCGGGCAGCGTGCGCAGCAGCTCCGTGGTCGATGCGATCCCCTCGGCGTTCGTCGCCCCCGGATGCTTGACGTCCACCCCGACCCCGGCGAACAGGTCGCGGATCTTGCCGACGCCGTGCACGGGGACTCCGGCCGCCTGCAGCTCCTCCAGGTGGGAGCGCGACGGCGGCGGCAGGGTGAAGTCCCGTCGCCCCTCACGGCGATGCCATGACCCCGTGCCGCCCTGAAACGGCCGAGCGATCACCCGCCCCACCGCGTGCTCGCCATCCATCGCCGCCCGCGCGGCCGAGCACACGCGGTAGAGCTCGGGCTCGGACAGCACATCGACGTGAGCGGCGATCTGCAGGACCGAGTCGGCCGAGGTGTAGAGGATCAGCTCCCCGGTGCGCAGGTGGTGCTCGCCGTACTCATCGAGCACCGCGGTCCCGCTGAAGGGCCGGTTGCAGCAGAATCGCTGCCCGGTGGCGCGCTCCAGCGCCGTGATCACCTCGTCGGGGAAACCCTCCGGGTACGTCGGCAGCGGCTGCTCCACGGTCACCCCCATCAGCTCCCAGTGGCCCGTCGTCGACTCCTTGCCGGGCCCGGCTGCCCCCACCCGGCCGTGCAGGACCGGCGCCGCCGCCGGGGGCACCCCCACGAGCGGCAGGATCGAGCCGAGACCGAGCGAGCCGAGCGTGGGGAGCTCCAGGCCTCCGGCGGCCTGCGCCAGGTGACCGAGCGTGTTGGCCCCCTCATCGCCGTAGTCGGCGGCGTCGGGCAGGGCGCCCACCCCGCAGGCGTCCATGACGATGACAGCGGCGCGTCGCATGTGGAATGGATAGCAGCGCCGCGCTACGCTCGCGCGATGAGTCGTCGCCTGGCACACGTCGACCGGGTGGGCGTGGAGGAGCGCGTCGCCCTGCTCGGCACTCGCTCCATCAAGACGACCGCCAAGCAGCAGGGCATCCGCCTGGCTGTCTCGATGGTCGACCTCACCACGCTCGAGGGCGCCGACACCCCCGGCAAGGTCCGCCACCTCTGCGCCAAGGGTGTGTGCCCATCGCCGTCGATGCCCGAGATCCCCTCGGTCGCGGCCATCTGCGTGTATCCCGCGCTCGCGGGGGTCGCGCACGCGGCGCTCGAGGGCACCGGTGTGCGCACCGCCTCGGTGGCCACGGGATTTCCGGCCGGCCAGGTGTCGCTGGAGGCCAAGCTGCGTGACACCGAAGACGCGGTGGCGGCGGGCGCCGACGAGATCGACATGGTCATCTCGCGTGAGGCCTACCTCGCCGGCGACGACGCCCGCGTGCAGCGTGAGATCGCGCGCATCAAGGACGCGTGCGGCGAGGCGCATCTGAAGGTGATCCTCGAGACCGCCGAGCTCGGGTCATACGAGCATGTGCGCCACGCCTCGATGCTGGCGATGGAGGCGGGCGCCGACTTCATCAAGACCTCGACCGGCAAGGCCTCGAGCGGTGCCACCGCCGGCGTGTGCCTGGTCATGCTCGAGGCGATCCGCGACTACGGGGAGCGCACGGGGCGGATCGTGGGCTTCAAGGCCGCCGGCGGGGTGTCGACCAGCAAGGAGGCCCTCAAGCGCCTGGTGCTCGTCAAGGAGACGCTGGGCGACGAGTGGCTCACCCCCGCCCGGATCCGCATCGGCGCGTCGAGCCTGCTCAATGACCTGCTGCTCCAGTACGCCAAGACCGAGACCGGGCGCTACGGGCGCTCCGAGGACTTCTCCTCAGAATGACCACCGAGCAGCGCACCTCCATCGTCTGGGACTACGCCCCCGCGCCCGAGGCGACCGACCACGTCCGGCTGGCCGACCGCTACGGCCTGTTCATCGACGGCGCCTTCCGCGACCCGGCCCAGCCGCGCTATGAGCC
>JBAQGP010000893.1:0-2461 GCA_049287845.1 Solirubrobacteraceae bacterium
CGCGTGACGTCGTCGTCGCGACGCACAGCACGCCGACCCGCTCGCCGCCGGCCACCAGCGGGGTCACCAGCACGTCGGCGAGCGCCTGCGAGGGCCACAACGCCCGCCCGGCGGCCCGACGGCCGGGCCCCGACCGGTTTTCCAGCCCGGCCAGCATGACCTCGGCCACGTTGGTGAGTGCGGGAGCCGGCAGGGTTTCGGGGTGAGACGCGAGCGGCACCACGGTCTCGCCATCGGCCTCGACGCGCAACAGCTGGCAGGCGTCGGCGTCCAGCAGCGCCGCGGTCCCGCGGACCAGCACCTCGCCCAGCTCGCCGGCGTCGGGGGCCGCCGCCACCCGCTGGGCCAGCTCGGACAGGCCGGTGAGAGCGTCGACGCGGCGGCGCTCGCGGTCATAGAGCTGCGCGTTCTCGATGGCGCCGGAGACCAGCGAGGCGATGTGGGTGAGCAGGTTGGGCGTGTCCTCGCCGAACTCGTGCGGGGCCCGGGTGTGGAGCACGATGACCCCGATCGTGTCCCCGGCTCGCGACAGGATCGGCACCGCGGCCATCGACTGAAAGGACTCCTCCTCCAGCAGCGGCACGTACTTCATGCGGGGGTCCTTCATCGCCCGGTCGCGGATGAACTCGGGGCGGCGGTGGCGCGCCACCCAGCCGGTGAGGCCCTCCTGGACCGAGAAGCGGACGTTGCCGACGGCCTCGCCGAAGACAGGCGAAGCGGCTCGGATGACGAGCTCTGACTCCTCCAGCAGGTAGATGAAGCAGGCGTGGCAGCCGGTGGCCTCGGTGGCGAGGTCGACGACGCCCTGGAGCATCGGCACCAGCTCCAGCGATGAGGAGACGAGCTTGATGACCCCGTA
The DNA here is from genome assembly GCA_049287845.1 of Solirubrobacteraceae bacterium. GTDB lineage: Bacteria > Actinomycetota > Thermoleophilia > Solirubrobacterales > Solirubrobacteraceae > Palsa-465. The sequence continues at coordinate 860 of JBAQGP010000893.1, forward strand.
CAGGGTCCGGTTCTCCTCGCGAAGGCCGTGGAGCTCGGTGCCCAGCGGGCTCGGTGATTCTGCGGGTAGTGCCATGCGGTCCTTGCTATGTGCGGCGTGCACATGCCCGGGCGCCGTAACGCGGTGCCCAGGACCATTGTGCAGCACCGCGGCGCCCGTATAGAAATGGGCGATGATCGATCCTCCCCGTAACGAAGATGACGTCCGCAAGATCGTCAAGGACAACGGCATCGAGTTCCTGTTCGCGCAGTTCGTGGACATGCACGGCAAGCCGAGCGCGAAGCTGGTCCCCGCGCACCACCTCGACGACCTGCTGACCGAAGGCGCCGGCTTTGCCGGCTTCGCCGCCGGCGACATCGGCCAGGGCCCCGACGATCCCGACATGATCGCGATGCCCGACCCGACCACGCTGACCATCCTGCCGTGGCGGCCGACCGTCGCCCGCTTCGCCTGCAACGTGACGGTGGAGGGCGAGGAGTGGGACTACTGCCCGCGCACGATCCTGCGCCGCGCTCTGGCACGCGCCGACGAGCAGGGCTATGAGCTGCGCGTGGGCGCCGAGCTGGAGTACTTCCTGCTGCGCCGCGCCGCGGACGGCTCCCTGGAGCTGGCCGACCCGCTCGACACGTTGGATCAGCCCTGCTACGACATGCGGGCGTTGACGCGCAACCTCGACTTCGTCTCCGAGGTGTCGCGCGCGGTCACCGATCTGGGCTGGGATAACTACGCCACCGATCACGAGGACGCCAACGGGCAGTTCGAGCAGAACTTCCAGTACGCGGATGCGCTCACGACGTGCGACCGGGCGATCTTCTTCCGCTACATGGTCGAGTCCCTGGCCCAGCAGCGTGGCCTCATCGCCACCTTCATGCCCAAGCCGTTCGCCCATCTGACCGGCAACGGCTGCCACTTCCACGTCTCACTGTGGAAGGACGGCGAGAACGTGTTCGAGTGCGACCCGTCCGAGGACAAGCGCGGCCTGGGCCTGACCGAGCTGGGCTACAACTTCATCGGCGGTCTCAAGGCCAATGCCAAGGCCTACATCGCCATCACCGCGCCCACGGTCAACTCCTACAAGCGGCTGGTCGTCGGAGCTCCCACCAGCGGCGCCACCTGGGCCCCGGCTTACGTGAGCTACGGCTACAACAACCGCACGCAGATGCTGCGTGTGCCCGCCGCCGGGCGCGTCGAGGACCGCACCGTGGACGGCTCCTGCAACCCCTATCTGGCCGCGACGGCGATGCTCGCCGCGGGCCTGGACGGGATCGAGCGCGGGCTGGATGCCGGCGAGCCCAACGGCGCCAACCTCTACACGCTGTCGGTGAAGGACCGCGAGGCGGCCGGAATCGAAACGCTCCCGGCCAACCTGCTCGACGCCACCCGCGAGCTCGAGGCCAACCAACCCCTGCGCAAGGCATTTGGCAAGACGCGCGCCGGCGACTACGTCGATTACTTCATCGAGTGCAAGCGGCGCGAGGTCCAGGCTGCCCACGAGCAGATCACGCAGTGGGAGCTTGAGCGCTACCTCCAGCTCTACTGAGCCGCCGGTCCGCTCAGCGCCTCAGCCCCTCAGCCGCTCAGCGCTGCAAGTAAACTTATAGG
>JBAQGP010000894.1:0-8119 GCA_049287845.1 Solirubrobacteraceae bacterium
CCATCCTCGAGGCCGCAGGGGCCGTCCGCGAGCGGCTCGACACGCTCCCGGCGACCGCCGTCCTGGGCCCTGCGCGGGAGGACGTCGCGCGCCAGCTGGGCCGGCTCGTCTACCCCGGGATGCTCACCGGGACAGGGCTCGCGCGACTGGGTGACACCGAGCGCTACCTGCGCGCGGCCGCGCAGCGACTGGACCGGCTGCCCACCCGCGTTGCCGCCGACCGCGAGAGGATGGCCACCATCCACGAGCTGGAGGCTCAGGCCGGCGGACGTAGTGACGCGCTGTGGCTGATCGAGGAGGTGCGCGTCGCCCAGCTCGCCCCGGGCGCGTACGTCCGCCCCGGCGCGACGGTCAAGCGCGTACGCGAGGCCCTCGCCGTGGGCTGAGGAACGGAAGTCGGACCATCACGGCCCGCGGACGCGAAATCGATGACAGAGCCTTCTCCATGCCTCCCGTCCCATCCGAACCGGCTCGGCTCCGTGCCGTGATCCTGGAGCTGCTCCAGCGCCGGGCACGCGGCAAGGCGAAGTAGTCGACATCGCGCAGGCGCGCGGCCCGATCCGGCTCCGGCGTCGCAGCAGGTAGGACGGGTCGGCGCCTGCGTCGCACCCGCAGCCCCGGGTACGTCACCGCGCCGCCGATCAGGACTTGGGGATGATGCTGATGCTGCCTTCCTTTTCGAGGATGGCCCAGCGGATGTCGTCGACGGAGGCGACCTGCTGTCGGCGGGCCTCTTCTTCGAGGTCGCCGTGGGTCAGGCGTTCGCGGCGCAGATTGCGTTCGATGATGTCGCCGTCCTGGACGAGGATGATGGGCTCGCCCTCGGTGACCAGGCGTACCTTCCCGGAGCGAAACGACACCCAGCTGACCAGGACGGAGAGCAGCGTGATGGTCGAGATCACGATCAGGGTGCCGGTTACCGACTCGTCGCTTTGCGTGATGCCCTGTTGCACCAGATCGCCGAGCACGACGAGCAGGATCAGGTCGAATGGTTCGAGCGCGCTGAGTTCCCGCCTGCCGGCGACGCGCGTGACCAAGAAGATGAAGAAGAAGATGACGGTGGCGCGGATGACAAGGTCCATGGGCTACGGGAAGATCGTGAGGGAGCGGTGCACGCGGGTGATCAGGGTGGCGCCATCATCGAGTTCGACGTCCTCGCGGCGTTTGCCCACGTTGGTGGGATTGACCTGGAAGTACACCCAGACGAGCAGCTTGTGCCCGGCGGCGAGCTTGTTGTAGGAGAGGACGACCCGCCCGTCTTCGTTGGTCTGACTGCTCGGGTTTGGCTCCATGGAGTTTTCGCTCATCGACTCCCACCAGCCCGGGTCGAAGATCAGCTGGGGTTTGGCGATGTCCTCGTGCGCGGTCACCTGCACGCGGACCTGAAAGATCAGTCCGCTGCGCAGACGCGCCGGGGCGGTGACCGCGAGGTCGCCGGCAGTCCCATGGGCAGAGGTCGTGCTCGGACGCTGACCAAAGACATTGAGCAGTGCAAGCACCGGCAGCACAGCGATGAGGCCGAGCAGGGCGCGCCGGTACCACGTCTGCCCGGAACGCCCGCGCAGATCCCGGTTGCGCTCGAGCGTCAGGCCATCAGGAACAGGATCGGCCATCAGGCGCTGTATTCGGCTGACGCTGAAGCGCTCCTGCTCTCAGCAGCTTCAGACCGGGCCCGTCAGTGCGTCGCGAAGCCCGTCACGTCTGAACAGCGAGAGAGATCAGCCGGAGGGGCCGATCGTGCCGCTGGGGGCGAGCACGACGATGGTCGCGTCGTCGTCGAGCTGATCGGGGTTTTCCACGCGTAGTTGATCCTCGATGGCTCGTAGGGTGGCGGGTGCGGCGTTGTTGTCGGCTTTGGCGACCGCGCGTGTGATCGCGGGGAGCCCGAGGCCGTTGGTGGGGTGGGTGAAGCTGTCAGAGAGGAGGAGAAGTCGTTCCGCTCTGTCCAAGCGAATCTGGTGCGTCTGGAGTTGGCTCGGAAAGTCCGGGCTTCCCAGGGGTGGGTATAGGTCGCCGTTCAGCGGCGTGATCTGACCGCCGGCGGTGATGCGAAGGGGTGGCTCGTCGCCCGCAGTCACCCAGCGAAACGTCGAGGCCGGAGCGTTCCAGTGCCCGATCGTGGCTGTGGAGGTGGCTGCGCCGTCGCTGATCTCGAGCAGCACGTTGTGCATTGCCATCAGACTGTCGGCGGGGTCGGTGGATTCGCGGCGCACGGAGCGAAACGCTCCCAGGGTGACGGCGCCGATGCCGGCGGCCGCGGCTCCGGTCCCTGCGGAGTCCGCGATGCCGATCCAGGTGCCGCGGGAATTCTCGGTGTAGTCAAACCAGTCCCCGCCGATCTCGTATCCGGGCAGGATGTTGCCGGCCAGGGTCGCTCCGCCGACACGTACGATGCGAGGCGGCAGCAGGTTCTGCTGGATTTCAGCGGCGGGACTGGTCGGGCGGGTGCGGCGCACGGTGTCGATGTAGTCGCTGTACAGGGGCGCGAGGGCGAGCGCGATGGCGGCTTCGGAGGCGAGGTCGCGCAGCTCATCGCTGACCGTCCCGACGGCGAGCAGCAATCCGATCGCGCGGCCGCGCAGCTGCAGGGGAGCGACGGTTGCGCCGGGCAAGAGCTCTTCGAAGACGGCTCGGATGGCGGCCACGCCCTCTCGGGGCACTTCGGGCCCGACCGCCAGGGGGGCGGTGACCTGAGCGGGAAATGTCGCGGCTCCGGCCAGACGCTGCATGCTCGCGCCGTCGAGGTCGACGACATAGAGGGCGGCGGAGGAGATTCCCGGCAGTCGTTGAGCTTCGGCGACGATCTGGTCACCGAGTTGGTAAGGGGGAACCTTGTTGAGCACGTCGGCGACCGATAGGGGCGTGCTGCTGACGTGGGCAAGCTCGCCGGGCGGACGTAGGTAGTCCTCCTCGTCGGAGTCGGCGTCGTCGCGGGCCTGGCGGCGGACGGCCTCCAGGAGCGCCTCGCGCGTCGGGAAATGGCGGTGCACGGTGCCGCGTCCCACGCCCGCCTTTTCGGCGATCGCCCGGATGCTGGTGTCCTCATGATCCGCCAGCGCCCTGCGCGCCGCGTCGAGGATCTTGGCCCGGTTCAGGGCCGCGTCGCTGCGCTGGCGACGTTCGGGGGCCTGCTCCCCGACGTGATTGGCGGTTTCATCCTCATCACGAAACGGAACAGTCTGACTCATTTAATCGCTTCCAGTCTTATAAAAGAATCTTTTCACGGTGTAGCGCTCCAAGTCGGGGGTATCGTGGACCGTACTGTTCCTCTGCGGCACGCTATGCAGAACATGTTGTTCCACTTAATGATAGCGACCAGGCACTCATCCGCCGCATGGGCGTACAGGACCCAGGACAACACACTCGAGAAGGGGACTCATGCCTGACACGACTGACACCTACCAGTGGCACGGCCGGACGATGATCGACGCTGACGGGGAGAAGATCGGAAAGATCAACGAGATCTATGACGATCCACAGACCGGCAAGCCCGAGTGGGCGACGGTGTCCAGTGGCCTGTTCGGCACGAAATCAAACTTCGTGCCCTTGGCTGGTGCTTCGCCGGATGGCGAGGATGTCCGGGCGCAGGTGACCAAGGATCAGGTCAAGGACGCTCCCGGAGTCGAGGCCGACGGCGAGCTGTCTGAGCAGGAGGAGCGGCGGCTGTTCGAGCACTACAACGTGCCCTACACGACCGAGGGCTCCACGACCGCCGAGGGCCGGCCGGACACCGGTCAGAACGCCCAGACCGACCAGGGAACGGTGGGCCGAGACGTGAGCGGGCCCGAGACCGATGAGGCGATGACCCGCTCGGAGGAAGAAGTGCGCGTCGGCACGCGTCAGCGCGAGGCAGGCCGCGCCCGGCTGCACAAGTACGTGGTGACCGAGTCGGTCACCAAGACAGTCCCGGTCAAGCGTGAGGAGGTCCGCATCGAGCGTGAGCCGATCACCGACGGTAATCGCGACGAGGCGATGTCGGGGGCCGATATCTCTGAGGAGGAGCACGAGGTCGTGCTGCACGAGGAGGAGCCCGTCGTCGAGAAGCGCGTCGTCCCCAAGGAACGAGTGCGGCTGGACACGGAGACCGTCAGCGAGGAGCGCGAGGTGTCCGAGGAGGTCCGCAAGGAGCAGATCGACACCGAAGGCCTCGAGCAGGGGCGCAACCGCTGAGCCGGACCCGGGCAGGGGGATCTTTGTTTCAAGAGCCCCCTGCGCGCCCAACTCACCAAGGCAAATGATGCTCGACCTGTCCTCACCCACTCCCTCACCCACTGCGTGCCGTCCCCGGGCTAGCCGGCGTCTGCGTGGAGGAATTCTTCTCGTCGCGCTTGTGCTGGCAATGGGGGGCGCCGGCTGCGGCGGCTCGGGGTCGTCTAGCGCGAGCGGCGGCTCGGGGTCGTCTAGCGCGAGTGGCACCTCAACTCACGTGCATTTCGCCAAGACGAAGTTCGTGCTGCACGCGGGGCTGGCCTTCGGTGCGTTTCATCGCTACATCTACAAGCCGTTTCGCAGCGGCGGGTTCACCCCTCCGCTGCAGCACAAGGCAGCGATCGTCAAGGCCGGCGTCGCCGCGCTGTTCGTGTTCCACGAGGTGAAGATCGCTTTGGTTGACGCGCGGTCAAGCCCTCTGCTGTCCAAGCTGGTCAGCCCGCTGACCGCGCTGCAGAGCAAGCTCACCGGGCTGCACCACACCCTGTCGGCCGGGCACCTCGACTCGAGCGCCATCGACACCGTCAACAGCTCGGTGTCGAGCATCGGGTCTCAAAGCGCCCACAACGGCGCAGCCATCCACGAGCTCGCTACGTCGAAGCTCGGCTGATGAACCCCGGTTCCCGTGGCGTGGCTGGGCCACGCATTGCCGTAACCAGGCGAGTCCGACCCATCAAATAAGGCAAAGGAGCTGTGATGGCAACACAGATAGACATGGGACAGCGTCCCGAGGACGCCGGCGCGCCCGGCGCCTCGCCCACTGATGCGCAGGCCAAGGCCCAACAGGCTGCCGGCCAGGCGCAGGAGAAGGCCCAGGCGGCCGCAGGACAGGCGCAGGCCAAGGTGCGCGATCAGCTCGATCAGCGCTCCTCGCAGCTGGCCGAGCAGGCCCATCAGCAGGCGTCTGACCTGCGCTCAGTCAGTGAGGCGCTGCGCGAGCAGGGCAAGGATCGCCCGGCTCAAGCGGTCGATCGCCTGGCGGGATATGCCGAGCAGGCCGGCAGCTACCTGCGCGATGCCGACGCTGACTCGATGCTGAGCGACGCGGAGGATTTCGGGCGCAGAAAGCCGGGCGCGGTTGCCGCCGGGGCGCTCGCCTTGGGACTGGTCGCGTCGCGCTTTCTGAAGGCATCAAGCAGCAGGCGCTACTCCGTCCGTGAGACCGAGCAGCCCCGCGTGGGAACGAGAGGCTCTGAGATGCCGCCCAGCATGGAACCCCTGCCGGTCACGTCCAGTCAGCCGCCCACGTCTCCGGTGGAGCCCCTGCCGGTCACGGCCGATCAGCCCCCCACGTCCCGGCCCGGAATCTAGTCATGGCCACCGGTGACACCCCGCCGACCGCGGTCCGCGACGCCGAGCGCAATCTGCGCGAGGAGTCGATGGGAGCGCTGTTCAAGCAGCTCTCGGATGAGCTGTCGACGCTGGTGCGTCAGGAGCTGCGGCTTGCGCAAGCCGAGATGACCGAGAAGGGCAAGAAGGCCGGCGTGGGCATCGGGATGTTCGGTGGCGCGGGGATCATCACGTTCCTGGCACTCCAGGCCCTGACCGCCTGTCTGATCGCGCTGCTGGCGACCGCAATGGACGTGTGGATCGCCGCGCTGATCATCACCGTCGTCTACGCCGCCGGGGCGGGCGTGCTCGCCCTCACCGGCAAGAAGCAGGTGTCGGAAGCGACACCCCCCGTACCCGAGCAAACCGTCGACACCCTCAAGGAGGACGTGCAATGGGCCAAGACCCAGCTGCCATCCGGCAAGAGATAGAACAGACCCGCGAACGGATGGGCGACACCGTCGACGCCCTCGGCTACAAGGCCGACGTTCCCTCCCGCGCGAGGGACTCCGTCACCGACAAGGTGCAGGGCGTCAAGGCCAAGCTCACGGGCGCCGGCTCGCAGGTGTCAGACGCGGCTCCCAACCCCGACGACGTCAAGCAGGCCGGTCAGCGCGCGGTCGGTGTCGTTCAGGAGAATCCGCTGGGGCTCGCCATCGGCGCCGCCGCCGTCGGCTTCATCGCGGGCCTGCTGATCCCGTCGACAAAGGTCGAGGACGAGCGCCTCGGCCCGGTTGCCGACCAGGTCAAAGACCAGGCCCGCCAGACCGGCCAAGAGGCGATCGAGCACGGCAAGCAGATCGCTCAGGACACGGTCCAGACCGCGGCCGAGAAGGCGCAGGAAGTCGCCTCAGAGGTCAAGGACACCGCCCAGGAGTCCGCTCAGCAGCATGCCGACGAGCTCAAGGCCAGCGCCCAGGACAGCGCCGAGACCGTCAAGCAGACGGCCCAGCACTAGCCGGCGGCAACGCCGAGAGCAAGACCAGGACCCCAACCCAAGCGCACCGGGCTGCAGAGAGCTGCCCGGCGCTTGGGAGAGCGGCGCGCCCCAACGGGCGGCCGACCCACCCCAACCACAGGAGGCGATCATGGAGATCCCCAAGGACCAGATTCTTCAGCTGCTGCGTGACCGCGGCGACCACGACAAGGCCGACCAGGCCGACCATCAGCTCCCCGATCAGGTCGACCCCGAACAGCACAGCGATCTGCTGGGAAAGCTCGGGGTCAACCCCAGCGAGCTCATGGGAGACATCGGGGGAAAGCTCGGCTTATGAATGCGGAAGGCGCTGATCTACACGTCGCCGGGGACCGTCGCCGCGACTATCGGCCCGAGGGGACATCGGGAGGAACGTCGCTGTTCGCGACGCTCAAGCGGACCGTCACCGAGTTCAGCGAGGACAATCTCAGTGATTGGGCTGCCGCGCTGACCTACTACGGTCTGCTGGCCGTCTTCCCGGCCCTGATCGCCCTGGTGGGCCTGATCGGCCTCGTGGGGAACCCGGCCTCAACCACCAAGACGATCACGCAGATCGTCACCAAGATCGGTCCCGGGTCGGCCGCGCAGACCTTCGCGGGCCCGATCAAGTCGATCACGGCGCACAAGAGCACCGCGGGCATCATGGGCATCGTCGGCATCGTCGCCGCGCTCTGGTCGGCATCCAGCTACGTGGGCGCGTTCATGCGCGCCTCCAACGTGATCTATGAGACTCCTGAGGGCCGGCCGATCTGGAAGCTGCGCCCGTTGCAGGTCCTGGTCACGCTCATCATGGTGGCGCTGCTCGCCCTGGTGGCGCTGGCACTGGTACTCACCGGCCCGATCGTCACCGCGGTCGCTCAACCGCTGGGCGTCAGCTCAACCGCCGTCAGCATCTGGGACATCGCGAAGTGGCCGGTGCTGCTGATCGTGGTCATCACCATGATCGCCGTGCTGTTCTACGCGGCACCCAACGTCAAGCTCGCCGGTTTCAAGTGGGTCTCACCAGGAGCGCTGTTCGCCATCGTGGTGTGGCTGATCGCCTCTGCGCTGTTCGCGTTCTACGTCGCCAACTTCAGCTCCTATGACAAGACCTACGGCGCACTGGGAGGAGTCGTCATCTTCCTCGTATGGATGTGGCTGACCAACACCGCCCTCCTGCTCGGGATGGAACTGAACGCCGAACGGGAACGCACCCGGGAACTGAAGGCCGGCGTCCCGCGCGCCGACCGCGAGATCCAGCTGGACGCCCGCAGCAGCCCCAAGCGACAGAGCACGACGTAGGTCCGGTCCCGCACGCACCGCCCCTCTGATCGAGGGGCGGTGAGGCCGCCAAAACCCGGGGGCCGGGGACCGAGCGGCGCAGTTCTCAGCTCAACCGGCGCACGACGTCACTCCGCGTCGGCGGCGTCTGCGGATTCGCCGTCGGCCCGAGGCTCGTGGTCGGGATCACTCGCGTCATGGTCACTCGCCATGCGCGAGAAGGAATCTGCCGCCATCGGCGCGATCTTGGGGTCCATGGGGATGACCTGCGGCCTCAATGCCCGAGCGGCCATCATGCGCGGAGTCCGTGGGGCGCCGTCGGCGCCCGAGGCCTCTCCCGGCCCC
>JBAQGP010000895.1:0-3351 GCA_049287845.1 Solirubrobacteraceae bacterium
CCTCCTCGATCGCGATCAGCTCGACCGAGTAGTCGCCCTCCTTGATCAGGATCTGGCCCTCGGCGGCACTCGTCTCGGTGGCGAACGCGGCCAGGCGCTTGGCCTCCTGCTCCGAGAGCTCGGAGAAGATCGGTATCGCGGTCAGCCGGGCTGGGTCCATGGCCAGATCCTCAGTCTAAAGAGCCTGAACTTCCGCTGTGACCTCGCTCACGGAGGCCTTGGCGTCGCCGAACAGCATCGAGGTCTTGGGGTCGTAGAACAGTGGGTTGTCGATCCCGGCAAACCCGGAGGCCATCGATCGCTTGAGGACGATCACCGAGCTTGACTTGTCGACCTCCAGGATCGGCATCCCGTAGATCGGGCTGCCCGGCTCGTTCTTGGCCGCCGGGTTGGTCACATCGTTGGCCCCGATGACGAGGGTCACGTCGGTGCGCGAGAACTCGGGGTTGATGTCATCCATCTCGCGCAGCAGGTCATAGGGCACGTCGGCCTCGGCCAGCAGGACGTTCATGTGCCCGGGCATCCGCCCGGCGACGGGATGGATGGCGTACTTCACGGTGACGCCCTTGGCCTCCAGTGCACGCTCGAGCTCGCGCACGGCGTGCTGGGCCTGGGCCACCGCCATGCCGTAGCCGGGCGCGATGACCACCTGGCGCGCATAGGAGAGCTGGATGGCGACGTCGGGCGCGCTGGTGGCACGGACGGTGCCGCCGCTCTCAGACGCCGGCCCCACCGGCGCGGCCACCGCGCCGCCGAAGCCACCGGCCACGATCGCCGGCACCGAGCGGTTCATGGCCTTGGCCATCTGGTCGGTGAGGATCGTTCCCGACGCGCCCACGATCATCCCGGCCACGATCATCACCGGGTTGCTCAACGCCACGCCGGTCGCCGCCGCCGACAGCCCGGTGAACGCGTTGAGCAGCGAGATGACCACCGGCATGTCAGCGCCGCCGATCGGCAGAACCAGCATGAGGCCCAGCACCGCCGAGACGACCAGGATCCCCAGGATGAACAGCGCCTCAGAATGCGTCCCGGCCGCCAACAGGACCGCGCTGATGACCGCGATCGCGAACAACACCAGGTTGAGCACCGACTGGGCGGCGCCGGGCAGCTTGATCGGCCGTCCGGGGAGGATCTCCTGCAGCTTGCCGAAGGCGACAGCCGACCCCCAGAAGCTGATCGACCCCACGATCGCCCCGAACAGCTCAAACGACGAGACGCGCAGTGGCCAGTCCCCACCGAAATGATGCCGGTACTCCACCCACGCGATCAGCGCCACCGCGCCGCCACCCACGCCGTTGAACAGCGCCACCATCTGCGGCATCGCCGTCATCTTCACGTTGCGCGCCGCCGGAACCCCGACGGCGGTCCCGATGGCCAGCCCGACGATGATCAGGATCACCGTGCCCGACCCCTGAAACTCGCCCTTGCGCAACAGCGTGGCCACCACCGCCACCGCCATGCCGGCCGCGGCGATCTGGTTGCCACGTACCGCCGTGCGCGGCCCCGTCAGCCCGCTCATCCCGTAGATCATCAGCCCGAAGGCGATGATGTAGCAAGCGTCGATGAAGTCGACGCTCTGCAGGAACACGGTGGCCATCCCGGTCACGCCGCGCCCCCCTCAGGGGAGGATGAGGACTCCGCGGCCGCGTCGTCGGGCCTTGGCGGGTCCTTCTGCTTGAACATGCCGAGCATCCGGTCAGTGACCAGAAAGCCGCCGATGACATTGATCGTCCCGAAGGCCACCGCCACCACCAGGAGGACCTTCTCCAGCACCCCGCTCGACTCCGCCATCAGCAGCAGCCCGCCCAGTACCACGATCCCGTGGATGGCGTTGGTGCCCGACATCAGCGGGGTGTGCAGCGTGTTGGGCACCTTCGAGATGACGGCGAATCCGACGAAGCCTGCGAGCACGAGCACGGCGATGTCGATGACCAGTCTGTCCATGGGTGTGAGAAGCCTCCTGAGCTGAGGGCTACGCGGCCGCGGCGGCCTTGGCGCCTTCGTGAACGATCTCGCCGCCGCGCGTGATGCACGCCCCGGCGATGACCTCATCGTCGAAATCCAACGACAGCTGCCCGGACTCTGAGACCATCAGCCCGAGCAGCGCCTGGATGTTGCGCGCGTAGAGCTGCGAGGCATGCTCGGCCATGGTCGAGGGCACATTCAAGGGCGCCAGGATCTTGACGTCGTGGCGGATCACCGACTCGCCCGGCTCTGACACCTCGCAGTTGCCGCCCGCCTCGCCGGCCAGATCGACGATCACCGAGCCCGGCTTCATCAGCTTGACCGCCTTCTCGGTGACGAGGATCGGCGCCCGGCGGCCCGGCACCAGCGCGGTCGTGATGACCACGTCCACCTTGCCGATCGCCTCGGCCATCAGCTCCTGCTGGCGGGCCTGCTGCTCGGCGGTGAGCTCCTTGGCATAACCGCCCGCGCCCTCCAGATCCCCCCCGAGGTCGAACTCCAAGAACTTGGCGCCCAGCGACTCGACCTGCTCCTTGACCGCGGCGCGCACGTCAAAGCCCTGGACCACCGCGCCCAGCCGCCGCGCGGTGGCGATCGCCTGCAGCCCCGCGACACCGGCGCCGAGCACGAGCACGGTGGCCGGCCGGATCGTGCCGGCGGCGGTCATCAGCATCGGGTAGAAGCGCCCGAGCTCCTGGGCGCCGATCAACGCTGAGCGATAGCCGGCGATGTTGGCCTGCGAGGACAGCGCGTCCATCGACTGGGCGCGACTGATCCGGGGAATTGCCTCCATCGCGAAGCTCGTCACCCCGGCGGAGGCGAGGGCCCGCACGCCCGCCCCGTTCGTCAGAGGACCGAGGAACCCGATCAGGGTCGTCTCAGACCCCAGCCGGGCGATCTCCTGGGCGTCGGGAGCGGCCACCTTGACCACCACCTCGCAATCCAACGGCGCCGCGTCCACCAGCTCGGCGCCGGCCTCGGCAAACGCCTCGTCGGGAATCAGAGCGCCGGCACCGGCACCGCGCTGCACCAGGACACCAATCCCCCCCGCCCGCGACCCGTCCTCGCCGGCTGCGCCCATGAGCTTGCCCACGACCTCCGGCACCATGGCCACGCGCCGCTCGCCTTCAGTTATCTCCTTCGGGACGCCGATCCGCATGCGGGCGGTGCAGCGTACCGGGTGCCGCGCCGCAAGGAGGCCTGGGTTCCCGTCACCGGGGCGCTCAGCCGAGCCCCAGCGGCGCCAGCGCCAATGCCGTCATCACGCCGATCGCATGGACCAGATTCCCCGCGAGCACCTGATTTCTGACTATTGGCGCAGCCGGAGCGACCAACGGGCGCGGCGAGCCGTGCCGGTGAGCCGTTGTGTGCGCGGACGCACGC
>JBAQGP010000896.1:0-5020 GCA_049287845.1 Solirubrobacteraceae bacterium
CCCGACGTCCTGGACTGGGCCGAGGCCGGGGAGCTGTTCGCCTCCGAGCGGCCGGTGGACCGCCAGGCCGCCGAGCTGGGCGGGTTGCACCCCGCAGAGATGGCGGGCGCGATCCGGCGTCTGCCCCTGAGCCGCCGCCGGGTGCTGGCCGCCGAGCTCGAGGACGACCGCTTCGCCGACCTGCTGGAGGAGATGTCCGAGGACGAGCAGGTGAGGCTGATCGAGGGCCTGGGCATCGACCGGCTGGCCCGAGTGCTCGACGAGATGGACGCCGACGACGCCGCCGACCTGCTCGCCGAGTTCTCGGCCGGGCGCCAAGCCGAGCTGCTGCATGCCATGGACCCCGAGGAAGCCGAGCCGGTACGGCGGCTGCTCACCTACCAGCCCGACACGGCCGGGGGACTGATGACGCCCGAGCCGGTGATCCTGGCCCCGGACACCACGGTCGCCGAGGCGCTGGCCCGGGTGCGCGATCCCAACCTGCCAGTGCCGCTCGCGGCCGCCGTGTTCGTCTGCCGCCCCCCACTGGAGACGCCCACCGGTCGCTACATCGGCAACGTGGGCATCCAGCGCCTGCTGCGCGAGTCCCCAAGCAAGCCGCTGGGCCGCTGCATCGACGAGGACGCCGAACCGGTGCAGGAGAGCCTGAGCGACCGTGAGGTCGCCGTGCGGCTGGCCGCCTATGACGTGGTCACGCTCGCGGTCATCGACGAGACCCACCGCCTGGTCGGCGCCGTGACCATCGACGACGTGCTCGACCGGCTGCTTCCCGCCGACTGGCGGGCGACCCTGACCGAGAGCGGCTGATGGCGCGCAGCGACGATCTCTCGACCCCGAAGGGGTCATCGAGCGGCGGCCCCGTCTACAACCCCGACCAGTTCGGGGCGATCGCCGAGCGGCTGGCGCGGTTCTTCGGCACGCCCCGCTACCTCATCATGCAGACGGCGATCGTCATCGTCTGGATCGCGTTCAACGCCTTCGAGGCGTTGAGTTACGGCAAGGGTGCGCCCTTCGACCCGTATCCCTTCATTCTGCTCAACCTGGCCTTCTCCACCCAGGCTGCCTATGCGGCGCCGCTCATCCTGCTGGCCCAGAACCGTCAGGCCGATCGCGACAAGGCCGAGGTCGAGCGCGACCGCGAGACCAACGCCCGCTCACTGGCCGAGACCGAGTACCTGGCGCGAGAGATCGCCGCGGTGCGCCTCGCCGTTGACCACAAGGCCGATCGCGAGGAGATCTTCGAGGTGCTCGAGCGCCTCACGCAGGCCGTCGAGCGACTGCAGCCCGCCGACCTCGTTGAGGACCCGCTCGACGGCGACAGCGACTAGCGGCGGCCGAGACGGGACGCGCCCGCGAGGGCACGTCCCGCATCGCTCCAGGCCGCCTCGTCTCAGGCGCCGACGGTGGCGCCGACCGCGCGCTCGATCCTCGCGCCCAGATCCTCGTCGACGTTCTTCCAGTACAGGAACGCCCGGGCCAGCACCTTGTCGGACACGCCGTTGGTCAGGTGACCGGCGACATTGCCGACCAGCCGCTCGCGCGCCTCGTCGTCGAGGACCTCTCGGACCAACGTGCCGGCCTGACCGAAGTCGTCGTCCTGGGCGCGCTTGGCGTAGGCCGAGCGGACCATGTCTCCGTCGGCTGCCCACAGACCCGCATCGTCAGTCTGAGAGGGGTCGGCCTTGGGGCCGCCGTAGGAGTTGGGCGCGTAGACCGGGTCGGTGACATTGACCGTCCTGCCGACGCCGTCCTTGGTGTAGCTGCTGACCGGCACGCGCGGCGCGTTGACCGGGATCTGCTTGTAGTTGACGCCGAGACGAGCGCGGTGCGCGTCGGCGTAGGAGAACCCGCGCGCGAGGAGCATCTTGTCCGGGCTCAAGCCGATTCCCGGCACCAGGTTGTTGGGCTCGAACGAGGCCTGCTCCATCTCGGTGTGAAAGTCGGTCACGTTGCGGTTGAGCGTCATCGTGCCGACCTTGACCAGCGGGTAGTCGCCGTGCGGCCACACCTTGGTGAGGTCGAACGGGTTGAACCGGTAGGTCCTGGCCTCCTCGAAGGGCATGATCTGCATGTACAGCGTCCACGTGGGGTGGTCGCCGTCGCGGATCGCCTCGAAGAGGTCCTGCCGGTGATAGTCGCCGTTCTCGCCGGCGATCCGGTCGGCGTCCTCCTGGGTGAGGAAGTCGATCCCCTGATCGGTCTTGAAGTGGTACTTGACCCAGAACTTGTCGCCTGAGGCGTTGACCCACATGTAGGTGTGGCTGGAGTAGCCGTTCATGTGGCGCCAGGTCTTCGGGATGCCGCGGTCACCCATCAGCCACGTCACCTGGTGGGCGGACTCCGGCGACAGCGTCCAGAAATCCCACTGCATGTCGTGGTCACGCAGGCCGTTGTCGGCGCGGCGCTTCTGGCTGCGGATGAAGTGCTGGAACTTCATCGGGTCGCGGATGAAGAAGACCGGCGTGTTGTTGCCGACCATGTCGTAGTTGCCCTCTGACGTATAGAACTTCAGGGAGAACCCCCGGGGGTCGCGCCACGTGTCGGGACTGCCGCTCTCGCCCGCCACCGTGGAGAAGCGAGCCAGCATCTCGGTCCTCACGCCGGGCTGGAAGAGGGCCGCGCGGGTGTAGGCGCTCACGTCCTCGGTCGTCTGGAACACGCCGAAGGCGCCCGCGCCCTTGGCGTGGGGCTGGCGCTCGGGAATCCGCTCGCGGTTGAAGTTGGCCATCTGCTCGATCAGGTAGTGGTCCTGGAGCAGGATCGGGCCATCGGGACCGACGGTCAGCGAGTGCTCATCGCTGGCGACCGGAGCCCCGCCGTCCGTGGTGGTGTAGGGCTTCTTCTCGCTCATCTAGCTCTCCTTGGTCTCGGGTTCAGGTGCGGCGGACTGACAGGTCGGGCAGGTACCCCAGAACGTGATCTCGGCCTCGTCGATGACAAAGCCGCGCGTCTGGGCGGGGGTCAGGCACGGCGGGTCGCCGACCACGCAGTCGAGGTCCGCAATCGCGCCACAACCACGACACACGGCGTGGTGATGGTTATCCCCCACGCGCGTCTCGTAGCGCGTGGCGCTCCCGGCGGGCTCGATGCGGCGCAGCAGGCCCGCCCGGGTCAGAGCGGCGAGGACGTCGTAGGCCGCCTGGGTGGAGATCGAGCCGACGCGCCCGCGTACGCCGGCGGCGACCTGCTCAGCGGTGAGGTGCTCCCCGGCGGCGATTTCCGAGAGGACCGCGACGCGTGGGGTCGTCACACGCAGCCCGACGCTGCGCAGCACGGCGGGGATGTCCAACGACGCCTCCGGGGTCATCCCTCCAACGTACCAGTGATCTGGAATCAATCCAGATTAGAATCATCTCAGCGTGCGGGCACGTGCTGCGCGGCGACGTTTTGGCCCGACACCGTGATCACCGGTGAGGCGCCCTGCAGCGCCGCGGTCGCGTAGCGGACCCGAAGCGTCTCTGACTCGCCGGGCCACAGGGTGGTGTCATTGTCTGACCACAGCGCGGGCAGGACCTCGTTATCTCCGGAGGCCGCCTCGCCCGCGGCGCTCCCGCGCCGCACGTCGGCGCGGACGAAGAAGGCCGGCGCCGCGGTGGCCGAGGTGTTGGTGATGGTCACGTCGGTGACGTCGTCGCCCCCGTTCGCCGCGGTGTGCGCGCTCACGCTCACCTGTGCCGGCGCGAGGCTGCGCAGCCCCGTGAGGTCGGCGTAGGAGGTCATCGTCGCCTGGGGCTGGCCGATCGTCTTTGGCCAGTTGACGACGTCGGGCCGGGTGGAGAGCCAGTACACGTTGCGATCCACCACCTGACCGGCGCGGCGCAGGAGCAACTCGACGAAGTACGTCTGCGCCGGCGCTCCGGGAGCGGTGGCCGTGGGCGCGGCCGGACGGAGCACGTTCTCACTCACGCGGCCGGCGCCGACCGTCAGATCCGGTGCCGACCGGTCATCGAGGAGCTTGCCCGCCACCGAGAAGACCCGGCTCTGCACCGAGAGACCGCTGACGCCGGCGCCGGTGAGGTTGGCCACCGAGACCGTCCCGGCTCCGTAGGCGTAGAGGACGTGGAGCGGCTTGTTGGCCTCCTGGGTGCCGAAGTAGCTGCCGGCCTGGTCGTAGTCGTTGTTGTAGAGATCCCACAGCAGGGTGGGCCAGCCCTTGTTGAGCTGCCAGTACACGATCCCCGTCGACGGCGCCTTGGCCCGCGACGAGTGGTCGACGTAGCCTTCGAACACGGCCCGCTGGGTCTCGTAGTTGGCGAGCTGAGCCTCCTCGTCGAACTGCGAGAGGTCAGACCAGGGCCCGTAGCGCGCGGACATCGCCTTGTCGAGGTCGTGCATGGTCCCGAACGAGTAGCCCCCGTTGGACGGGCCGGGCAGATCGGGCTCGTAGTTGAGGTGGTACTGGTTGTAGTCAGGTGACTTCCACAACTGGGTCTGCTCGAAGGGAGACAGGAACCGCCCGATGGAGTCCAACGTGGGGACCGTGGGGCCGTTGCCGGCCTCGGAGTCAAACGCCCAGGCGCCGCCGACGTCGGTGCGCGTCGGGTCGCTGGTGGCGTAGTGGGTGGTGTCATACCAGTAGGACGGCGGGACCCAGTCATACGGTCCCTCCTTCTCCCCCGACGGCCCCAGGCCCGGAGCGGTCTTGTACTCAGCCGAGGCGATAAGCGGCTCCTGGAAGTCGGCGCGCTTGAACGCGGCGATCGAGACGGCCGCCTGGCGCGGGATCGGACTGTTGTCTGACCAGCTGAAGTTGAGGATGCTGGGGTGATTGCGCAGCCGGCGTCCGATGGCCAGCGCCGAGTTGGCCAGCACCTGGTAATCGTGGGCGGTGACGCCCTTGCCGCGGTCGGGCAACTGCCAGGCATCGCAGCACTGGAAGCCGGCGTCGACGAGGATGCCGGCGCGATCCATCTGGTCGTAGAAGTCTGCCGGCATCTCCTTGCCCTCGGTGCGGATGCCATTGAGACCGAGGTTCTTGATGAGGGCGATCTGGTTGGCGGTGTCCCGGGCGGAGTAGTGC
>JBAQGP010000897.1:0-3093 GCA_049287845.1 Solirubrobacteraceae bacterium
GCGCACACGTTACGGTCTTCATGGCGGCCCCTCTCGTCTCGATGGACGTGTTCTCGCCGCCACATCACGGCGCGCAGCACGAGGCGTTCGGACCGCTACGTTCAAGTTCTACGAGGCCACCGTATCGAGACACAGGTCCTCAAAGGCGACCTCGAATTGAGCGGAAGTGTGCCGGGCAGCGGTCGCCAGACCTTCCTCACGAAGCCCGTCACGAAGCTGCTCGCACCCCGCTAGGCGCCTAACCGCCTCGGCAATCTGGTCAGGGTCATCGCTACGGCATGAAAGGCAGTTCCGGTCCCCCTGCAGGTACTCGCCAGCCCCACCGCTTATCGTCCCGATCACTGGGACTCCTACCGCCAGGGCCTCAAGCGGCACCAGGCCCCACGGCTCAGGCCAGCGGATGGGGAACAACAATGCATCGGCCGCCGCAAAGTGACGCGGGAGTTCGGCGCGGTCGACCAAGCCGTGCCAGTGCACGCGTTCGCGCAGATCGAGCTCCGTGATGAGTGAGGCGACCTCGTCGTTGAACTCCGCGATGCCGCCGCCCCCGATCACGCTTAGCTCGTACGACTCAGGCAATGCGGCGAGCGTTCGGATCGCCGTATCCACGCCCTTCTCCGGTGAGATTCGACCCACGAAAAGGAGCCTTTGGTCCCATATATTCCTGGGCTCTCTCGGCCTGAATAGCTCCTCGTCGTACCCGGCCCTCAATATCGGGCCATCCTGACCTGCCAGCGAGCCACCAAGCAGCTGATCCCGGACGTGGTCGCTGATGAAGGCCCAGTCAGTGGCAGATTTCACGTCCGGATGCGTGGGGAGTCCCGAAAGCCGCTCGACCGGGAGCCTGAGCCAGCGATGACGACTCCAGGTCTCCGTCCAGCGGTCGACGCTACGAGCATAAGACGGCCACCAATCACAAACCATCGCGAGGCCCGGGAGACCGAGCCTCGCAGCGCGCTGAAGGAGTCCGAGCGAAACACCGCTCATGTTCCACCAGGTCACCAGATCGGGCTGATGGTCAGCGACCGCCCGCATGAAGACTCGATGATTGTGACGCTCCAGCGCGTATCGTTCTCGCAACGTCATCTGACGCCACCCGTTCCTTGACTGCAGGCGCAACTCTCGACGCACCCCCACGCGCGGATCGCCGTCTTCAGCGGCCGGTTGGCGATCAGCAGTAACCACGAGCACGTCGTGCCCGCTCCTGACGAGATGCCTCATAGCGCCCGCGCAGATGACCTCATACCCCCCCTCATGAGCGGGGGGAAATAGATTGGTGATGCAGAGAACCTTCATTGAGTAAGCCGGAAGGGGAGCCCGTTAGGTCCTGACTAAGCCCACGTTGCTGAGCTCATTGGACCCTGAGTAGGCGGCTACCAGCGAGGGAACCCTGCTGCGGGAGCGCACGCTGGGCGACCCGCTAGGCGACTTGCCGGTGGCGACGACGTGCCTGTCATGTCGCTCGACCGGGCAGAAAAGCGTCGGTTGGCCCCGAGGCCGCCGGCTGGGCCCACCGAGCAGCCGAAGGCCAGCCTGCGCCAGTTCTGAGTGCACCTTCCTGGCGGCCGGCGTCGGCTTGAAGGCGTCCACAACCTCCCACCCGGCTTGTCCGGCCAGCGCGACGCGGGCAGCGTAGCGCTCGGCCTCATCGATCTTCTCGTTGGTGGCGGCCACCAGCGTCCCGGGTTGGGAGCTCCGGCGCGCCGTGCTAAGGGACATGGTCCGCAAGTGTCCGCAGGGTAGCGAGGCGCGTCCCCATCACTGCCCGGAGCGCCGGGCAGTGCCGTCGTGGTGTCCACCGAACGTTCCCTGGGCGGCCAAGCGCTCATTCAAACGTGCGTCTAGGCGCAAGGTCGCCAAGTCCCGCCCGAGAGCCCGGCCTCCGATGGGAACCGTGCAGACTGAAGGACATCACCGCAATGCCTATACGAAACCTCCTTCCACCACTTAGCGCTCTCGCGATGCTCTGCTCGGCCCTCCTGCTGGTTGCGTCGCCTGCCTTCGCCCACATGCCCCGGCAAGTGCCGCGCGCTCACGCCTCGTCCAGCGCCCCGCGGCGAGCCCGCCGCAGTCCGACGTGCTTGACCACCGCCACGCGCAGGCGCGCGGCGCACAAGCCGACCTCCAGCAAGTCGACAGGGATCAAAGGACCGACTCGTCGCTCCGCCGCCGCCAACTGCGTTTCTCCCAGTTTGACCACGCGCTCACCAGAGGCCACCCCATTCGCGACAGACTCTGTGTGGAATCAGCCTGTTTCAGCCCACGCGCCGCTCGATCCCATGTCCTCGGTCTACGTCTCCGAACTACGCGCACAGATCCAGAGCTCGAACGTGTGGATGAACACCTACGCCTACAGCACGCCCGTTTTCACGGTGCCGGCCAGCCAACCAACGGTTACGGTCAAGCTCGATGACCGCGGCAATCCCACCGGCCCCGCGCTGCGCTCGAGCTGGCTCGCCGTACCGGTGCCGCCGAACGCGAAACCTGCTTCAGGCAGTGACGAGAACATGGTGATCCTGCAGCCGTCGACCGATCGGATGTGGGAGTTCTGGCAGATGAAGCGAGAGGCTGACGGCTGGCACGCAATGTGGGGGGGCACGATGAACAACATGTCGTCCAACCCCGGCTATTTCTCAAACGGCTGGGGAGCGTCGGCCACCAGCCTGCCCCTGTTGGGCGGCCTGATTCGACCGCGCGAGCTCGCAGCAGGTCATATCGACCACGCCCTGGAAATTGGCATCCCCGCGGCGCGCGCCGCGGCATTCAGCTTCCCAGCGCAACGCACCGACGGATACCTCTGGACCGCGACGGCGATCCCCGAGGGTCAACGCTTCCGACTTGATCCCCGCCTCAACCTCAGCTCCATCCCCATGTCACGGCTGGTGAGGATGATCGCGGTCGCCGCCCAGAAGTACGGGATCATCGTCCGCGACCAGGCCGGTGCGGTCACCTTCTACGGAGAGGACACCGACGCCGAGGGGCGGCCCAATCCGTACTACGGGCCCGGCGGCTACTTTCAGGGGCAGTACGTGAGCGCTTTGCTCCAAGCATTCCCGTGGTCGCACCTGCAGGCGATGCGGGACACTCTCGCCT
>JBAQGP010000898.1:0-3069 GCA_049287845.1 Solirubrobacteraceae bacterium
GCCCTGCACGACGCGCTTAACCTCCGCGACCAAAGCGGCCGTCACTGGACATACATGCCGTGGGGGCCGTTCCGCGAGACCGGCGAGTTCGTGGCCTTCGTGCAGGCGCTTGTCGCCGAGCCGGACTTACTCACGCTTGCGATCATCGACGGCCGGACGGGTCAGCCTGAGGGGATGGCCGGCTGGGCCCGGATCGAACCGGCGATCGGGTCGATTGAAGTGGGTGGCGTCATCTACAGCCCCGACCTGCAGCGGACGCCGGCCGCGACAGAGGCCATGTATCTCATGGCAAGCTACGTCTTCGACCAGCTCGGGTACCGGCGCTATGAATGGAAGTGCGATGCGCTGAACGCACGCTCGATGGCGGCCGCCCGCCGACTGGGTTTCGCCTATGAGGGGACCTGGCGCAACGCCATGATCTACAAGGGACGCAATCGTGACACGGCCTGGTTTGCGATGACCGACGCCGACTGGGCGGTTCGCAAGGGCGCGATCTCGGCCTGGCTGGATCCGGGAAACTTCGGTCCGGGCGGCCGGCAGCGCTGCGCGTTGTCGGCTCTCACCTCGGAGTGCCGCGCCTCGGCCCGGCTATGAGCGGTCCCGGCACGATCGTTGGTGGTCTCACCCACGATCTCCCGCACCTCCCCCGACACTAGGGCGGTTTCGGCGAACGACGCGCCCGGCGACCCGTTCCGCGACTGAGACGGGCCGCCATACGTGCTGAGCGCCGGTGAGCGCTCACCGAAGCTGGATTCAATCGTCGTCCTGCGCCGCCGATGAACGATGAGGCCATCACTGCCGTCCTCGCCTCCTGGCACGCGGCGGCTGGATGGTGTCGGTGGATCAGTGCAGGCTTATGGTTTTGATGAGCTGGCCGCCCGGGTCGCGCCAGACGAGCTTGTCGGGCAGCCCGTTGTGGGGGAGCTTCTGGCGGGGGTTATGCAGGATGAAGACGTTGTTGATCGCCAGGACGGTCTGGGGTTTGCGTCTTGGGTAGTAGAGGGTGACGCTGCGCACACCGGTGGGGACCAGGCCGTAGACGACGGGCACCCCGGCGGGGGCGCCGCTGGTCAGGGTATGGCCGGCCTCGATTTCGCCCAGGCTGTAGCCGTTGCTGCACCCGTCACCGTTGCCGGTGTCGTTGATCGCGTCCAGGCACACCCCGGGGTAGGGCCGTAGCGACGCGCGCTCATGGGCGATGTACCGCGACTGCAGGCCGAGCGCCGTCCGGCGGAGGTTGGCGGGAATCGTGGGAAGCTCTTGGCGCAACGCGGTCCGTTGCTCTGCATAGCACCGCTCGGGGACTGGTGAGAGCGTGTTGGCGTCGGCCGCCGGGACGAGGTAGTAGTTGGCGCCGAAGCGGTGGCGTGCCTTGCGGATATAGCGGACGTAGATGCCCTTCATCGGCGGATAGGTGCCATAGGGGTACACCGCTCGGCTGGGCGGCGCGCCGATGATCCGCGGCGGGAGGCGGTCAGAGCTCCGCGCCGGGCGAGCAAGGGTCCCGAGTGTCGCGAGCGTCGTCTGGCTCGGGGCGCGAGAGCTGAGGTCAGGTTTGCGGCCAGGGTCTCCCAGCCCCGCGATCTCCGGCAGGCACGCGGTATCGCGGCGAGCGACGGTGCCCTCGGCTTTCGTGACATCGTTAAAAACGCGTCGATCGGCACGCGACAAATGCAGCGGCGCCGGAGGCCCCGAGGACGACGGCGACGGTCCCCCGGTCGGGTTCGAATGGTGGGGCGCTGGATGATCCGAATGGGTCTTGAGCACCGTCAGAGCTCCGACGAACACCACCGCTGTCGCGATGAGCGCGAGCAGCGGCACGAGCGGCAGCGCGCGCACGCGGGCGTGACCCCCACCGCGGTGTCGGTGCTGCGCCGCCCGCAGCTCCTGCTCGAGCTGATCAAACCCGCTCATGAAGAACCTCCGGTCAGCCGTCGTCGCATCGTGGCCAGCCCCCTGCTCACGCGCTTGCGGACCACCTGCTCTGAGGTGCCGGTCTGGCGGGCGATCTCCCCGTACTCCAGCTCGTCGAGCACCCGTGCCTGCACCGCCCGGCGCTGATCGCCGGGCAACGCGCCCATCAGCTCAGGCGCCGCCGCCCGCCCGATCCGCTCTACGCGCTCAAGGTCATCCTCGGTCCACAGGATCTGCCCCATCCCCAACCGCTGCTGGGCACGTCGCTCGACCCGTCCTCGCCGGACTGCATCCGCGGCCTTGTGCGCAGCGATCCCGAGCAGCCACTGCCGCACCGTCCCCAGCTCAGACCGGTAGCGATCGCGCGCCACCAGCGCACCGGCGAACACCTCCGCGGCGAGGTCGGCAGCCAGCTCAGCGTCCCGGGTGCGCCCGTAACAAAACGCGACGACCGCGTCCAAATGAGCGCGATAGACCACCGCAAAGTCCCCAGCCAGCTCACGCTCATCGCCCATTCAACACGTATTCGAACAGACCACCCACCCTGTGACCACGCCCCGCCACCGCCCAGCCAATCCTCGTGGTGGTGGTTATCCGATTGACGAGATGATGTCGATGAGCTCGTCGCGCGCGTAGCCGTGTTTGCGGCCGAGCGCGAGGAGGGCCTTGGCCTGGGTGAGAACGGCGGTCCGGTCGGGGGTGCCGGTGACCGTGATGCCACGGCCGCGGCGGAACTCGAGCAGTCCCTCGTCACGCAGGACGCGAAGGGCGCGCAGCACGGTGTTGGTGTTGACGCCGATGACAGCAGCAAGGTCTCTGGCGGACGGGAGACGTTCGGCGGGGTCTGGCTTCACCTCGACGATCGCGCGTCGGATCTCTGCCGCGACGATCGAGGAGGCATGGCAACACGCGCGTCACCGCCAGCGCCGCCGGCGCGTCGCCGTCGCGGCCTGGCGGCAGTCGTTGCTCTGGTGCGGGCGGCCGTGTCAGATGGCGGCGCGGCCAAGCACGATTCCGCCCGCGGCGCCAGGGGCGGCTGGCGCCCGAAGGCCAACGACGGTGGAGAACTGGGTGGCCTCCCCAGACCAACGCGGACGGTGCCTTCAATGGCGTCCCGTTTAATCCGCGTGATCCGGGGGGCGGCCGCCGCGGGAG
>JBAQGP010000899.1:0-4628 GCA_049287845.1 Solirubrobacteraceae bacterium
TTCCTCACCACCCAGTACCTCGACGAGGCCGATGCGCTGGCCGACCGGATCGCTGTCCTTGACCGCGGCCGGATCGTGGCGGAGGGGAGCGCGGCGGAGCTCAAGGCGGCGGTGGCGGGGCGTCGGCTGGTCGTGCGCACCTTCGACACCGGCGGGTTTGACGCGGTCGCGCGGTCCGCGGGCGCACGCGTGGTCGAGCGGGATCCCGGGCTGTTGACGCTGGCCGTCGCCTACGAGGGCGAGGGAGCCGCGGTCCGTGCGCTGCTCGATGGGCTCGATCCCGGCCGCAGCCTCATCGCGGACTTCTCCACGCGCACCGCCAGCCTCGACGACGTCTTCTTCACCCTGACCGGACACCCCGCGACCCCTGAGAGCGAGACCACCGATGACTGAGCTGACCTGTCCCGTCGCCATTGACGACGATCGCCGCCGCGGGTTCGGCGCCTCGGGTACGACCGAGCTCGTGACGATGATCGTGCGTGCCCTGCGGCTCTCGCTGCGCAACGTCGACGGATTGATGACGGCGCTGGCGCTGCCGGTGATGCTGATGGTGATGTTCGTGTACTTCTTCGGCGGCGCCATTCACGTCGGAGGGCGTTACATCGACTACGTGGTGCCCGGCGTCCTGCTGGTGTGCGCCGGCTTCGGAGCGGGCACCACGGCCGTCACCGTGTCCTCCGATCTCGCCGGAGGGATCGTCGACCGTTTCCGGTCCCTGGACGTGCGGCCTCGGTCCCTGCTGGCCGGCCACGTGGTGGCCAGCGTGGGGCGCAACCTGGCGTCGGCGACCCTGGCGGTCGCGGTGGCGTTCGCGATCGGATTCTCCCCGGCGGCGAGCTTTGGATACTGGCTGGCCGCGATCGGGCTGCTGGCTCTGTTCATCCTGGCGTTGTCCTGGCTGGCGGCGGCGATCGGCGTGCTGATGCGCTCCCCCGAGGGCGCTCAGGGCATCACCTTCCTCATCTCGTTCCTGCCCTACCCGTCCAGCGCCTTCGTCCCCATCCACACCATGCCGTCGTGGCTGCAGGGCTTTGCCCGCCACCAGCCGGTGACGGCGGTGATCGACTCACTGAGGGCGCTCCTGGCCGGGCACGCGCCGGGTGGGGCCGCGGTGACCGCGGTGGCGTGGAGCGTGGGGATCATCGTGGTGTCCGTGCTTGCGGCCGGCGTGCTGTTTGGGCGGCGGACGGCGTAGCCAGCCCTGGAAGGGGGTGCCGGGGTGCGGGGTCGGTGAGCGGCGCCTCACGCCTCGCGGTCCTTCCTGAAAGATCGGCTGGGGAGGGGGTGGATGAGGGGGAGCTGGAGGCTCTTATCTATATGGGAGGAGTCGAAGAGCAGCCACTCCGCGGCAAATCGGGAGCCCGACCGCTCATTTGGCGCGTTTCGGTCGCTCCGCGTGCGCTGGGGGACACAGCGGATCAGCCAGCGCGGATCTGTCACAGATTGGTCGCTGAGGGGCGGGGAGATTGGGGGGTGGCGGAGGCGGCCGGCGCGCAGCGGGGCCTGGTGCGGGTGTCGCAGCTGCGCGAGCGGGGGATCGGCCGCAGCGCGATGCGCCACCGGATCGCGAAGGGCTCGCTGCACGTCGTCCTGCCCTCGGTGCTCGCCGTGGGTAGCCCGGTGCTGCAGCCGCAGGGGGCCGAAACGGCAGCGCTCCTGTATGCCGGCGACGACGCGGTCCTCAGCCACGAGACCGCGGCCGCGCTCTGGGGGCTCACCCCATCCCCCTCCTCCGTGGCCGTCACCGTGATCGGCCGCCACGTTCGCAGCCGACCGGGCGTGCGGGCGCACCGGGTCAAGGCCCTGGACATCCGCGACGTCCGTACGCACCAAGGCTTCCCGGTGACCGCTCCGGCCCGGACGCTGATCGACTGCGCGCAGGGCGACCGGATCGACAGGATGCTCAATGAGGCGCGGGTCCTGAGGCTGGTCAGTGACGCCGCGCTGATCGCGGCGATGGATCGGACACCGCTGCGGCCGGGGGTCAAGCGGCTGCGTGAGCTGCTGCGCGCGGAGGACGACTCGGGGTTCACACGCCTCGAGGCCGAGCGCCGGCTCAAGGTGCTCATCAAGCAGGCCGGTCTCGAGCCCCCCGCGTTCAATGCCCACGTCGAGGACTTGGAGGTGGACGTGTACTGGCCACG
The DNA here is from genome assembly GCA_049287845.1 of Solirubrobacteraceae bacterium. GTDB lineage: Bacteria > Actinomycetota > Thermoleophilia > Solirubrobacterales > Solirubrobacteraceae > Palsa-465. The sequence goes on from JBAQGP010000899.1 coordinate 2,145, forward strand.
TCATCGGGTCGTGGTCGAGGTCGACGGCTACGCGACCCACGGCCACCGGGCCGCGTTCGAGCGCGACCGTGCGCGCGACAACAAGCTGGTCGCCGGCGGCTATGTCGTGCTGCGCTTCACCTGGCGCCAGCTCACCCGCGCACCGATGGTCGTTCTGGCCGAGATCGTCACGTCGCTGACTGTGCGCACTTACACAAACCTGGCCCTGCAGAAAACGGTAGGTTCTCTCCAAACCTGAGGCGCGGAGAGGGGTGGCAGCGATGGGCGATTCGATCGTGGTGGGCACGGATGGTTCCGAGACCGCAAAGCAGGCGGTATCCGAGGCTGTGCGACTGGCCAAGGCCCTGTCGGCGCCGGTCCACGTGGTGTCCGCGTACGCGCCGCTGCAGGCCAAGGTGACCGGCGCACCGGACGGCGCCGCCAAGGTGTGGCAGCCCCTCCCCGACGACAAGGTCGAGAGCATCCTCAACGAGGCTGTCGCCGGCATCCGGCTGGCCGGCCTGGAGGTCAGCCCGCACGCGCTGCGCAAGGACCCGGCCGACGCCTTGCTCGAGGTCGCCGACCAGGTCGGCGCGTCGATGATCGTCGTGGGCAGCAAGGGGATGCACGGCGCCCGCCGCCTCGCGCTCGGCAACGTGCCCAACAAGGTCTCCCACCACGCCCGCTGCAACGTGCTGATCGTCGCCACCGACGCTCAGCGGTAGAGCCGCCGCGCCGCTCGGCGCGCTGAAGGGCAGTCCCGTGCGCTGCTAACATAGTGCTTGCCAGCAAGCAAGTATTTCCGAAAGGCACTATGTCTCCCGCCGCCGCAACCGCCTCAGACACCGACACCGCCTCCCGGCTGCGTGTCGCCATCGGCCGGTTGTCGCGGCGCTTGCGCACCACCGCCGCGGGGTCGGCCGCCGGGCTCACCCCGACGCGGATCTCGGTGCTCCTCACCGTCGTCCGGGAAGGGCCCGTCGGCCTTTCCACGCTGGCAGAAGTCGAGAGCCTCAATCCCACCATGCTCTCGCGCGTCATCGCCGATCTCGGCGACGCGGGGCTGGTGGCCCGAACCAGCGACGACGGCGATCGCCGGGCCGCGTGGGTGGAGGCCACCGACGACGGCCGGCGGCTGGCGCAGCGCATGCGCCGTGAGCGCACCGACGCGGTCAACGAGGCCATGGAGGAGCTGGCCGCCGGCGACCGGAGGCTGCTGGAGACGGCACTGCCCGCGCTGGAGCGTCTCGCCGAGCAGCTGAAGGACCACCGCCCATGACGCGCGTCGTGCGCGCCGGCCGCGTCACCTTCGCCGCTCTCTCCATCCCCAACTACCGCCGCTACTACGCGGGCCAGTCGATCTCGTTGATCGGCACGTGGATGCAGATGACCGCGCAGTCGTGGCTGGTCTACACCCTCACGCACTCGGGGACGATGCTCGGCGTCATCATCGCCCTGCAGACGCTCCCGGTGCTGGTACTGGGCCCCTACGGCGGCGTCGTGGCCGACCGAGTCGACAAGCGCCGCATGATGATCGCGCTGCAGAGCGCGATGGGTGTCCAGGCGCTGATCCTCGGGCTGCTCACCGTGACCGGCGCGGTCAAGGTGTGGGAGATCGGAGTCCTCGCTGTCGTGCTGGGCCTCAACAACGCGTTCGAGAACCCGTCGCGACAGTCGTTCATGATGGAGCTCGTCGGCGCCGAGCACCTGCGCAACGCGGTGAGCCTGAACTCGGTGCTGGTCAACGTGGCCCGCGCGATCGGGCCCGCCGTGGCCGGAATCCTCGTCGCCACCGTTGGAGAGGGCGAGTGCTTCCTCATCAACGCCGCGAGCTTCATCGCGGTCGTGTTCACGCTGACGTCGATGGACACGACCAAGCTCGCCACGGTCACGCCCACGCCCCGCGCGCGCGGCCAGCTGCGCGAGGGCCTGCGCTACATCCGCTCCGCCCCCACCCTGGCCGTCCCGCTGGTGATGATGGCGATCACCGGCTGTCTCACGTACGAGTTCCAGGTCTCGCTTCCGGTGATGGCCGACCGGGGTCTGCACGGCGGGGCCACCGGCTTCGGCTTCATGACCGCGGCGATGGGCGTCGGCGCGGTGCTGGGTGGCCTGTTCGTCGCCGCCCGCGGCAAGACCGGGCTGCGGCCGCTGGTGGTCTCTGCACTCGGTTTCGGGACCGCCCTGGCTCTGGCCACGATCGCCCCCAACCTGGCGTTCGAGCTGCTCGCGCTCGGCATCGCCGGGGCCGGCAGCATCGCCTTCATGTCGATGGGCAACTCCACCCTCCAGCTCAATTCGGCTGCGGAGATGCGCGGCCGCGTGATGTCTCTGTGGTTCGTGGCCTTCCAGGGCTCGACGCCGATCGGCGGACCAGTCGTGGGGTTGACGATGGCCGCGATCGGGCCACGCGCCGGGCTCGGTCTCGGCGCCGTGGTGGCGCTCCTGGTCGCGTTCGGCGGGGCGGTCGCCCTCCGGCGCCTCGCCGTCCCGCCGGCCCGTGCC
>JBAQGP010000900.1:0-1637 GCA_049287845.1 Solirubrobacteraceae bacterium
GGCTCGTCCGATTCGCCGGCCGTGACCCGGCGCGCCTGCGCTCGGTGCTTGACTTCGGGTGCGGGCCGGCCCGAGTCCTGCCGCATTTCGCCACGCTGGCGCCCGGAGCGGCATGCGTCGGCTGCGACGTCGACGCGGCGGCGATCGAGTGGGCCGCGCGTCAGCACCGGACTCTGGGCTGGTCGCTGTCCTCCTTTCACCCTCCGCTGCCCTTCCAGTCCGGACGGTTTGATCTCGTCTATGCGCTCTCGGTGTTCAGTCATCTCGATCGCGGTCTGGCCGGGATGTGGCTCGCGGAGCTGCGCCGCGTGCTGGCGCCGGGCGGGCTGGCGTTGCTGTCCGTCCACGGCCCCCACGCCTTCGAGCAGTTCCGTCGCGGCGCGGTGACGACATCGTGGTGCTCGCCTGCCGTCTTTCGGCGCGGCCCGCTGGCTGCCGGGGAGTTCCTGTTCGTCCCATATCAACGCTCGTTCTGGAACGACGGTGACCTGCCCGGGGTGGGCCGTGAGTACGGTCTGGCCTTCCAGGGCCGCGAGCACACGCGGGCGAGCTGGAGCCGCACGCTCCAAGTTGTCGAAGTACGCGAGAGAGCGTTGACCGATTGGCAGGACGTCGCGGTGTGCCTGAACTGCTAGACCGAGACTGTGACGTCGGCATCAGCGAGACGCGTGCCCGCGCGCTTGGCCATCGCGGGGCACGAGCGCAGCTATGCCCTGATGGGCGCGGTTACGATCGCGTTCTCCAGCATCCTCGTCCGCCTCAGCCACGCCTCCCCCTCGACCGCCGCCATCTTCCGCTGCGTCTACGCGCTGCCCATCCTGGGCCTGCTGGCGTGGATCGAGGACCGGCGCTTCGGCGCGCGCTCGTGGCGTGAGCGTCGGCCGGGGCTGCTCGCCGGGATCTTCTTCAGCGCGGACCTGCTGCTCTGGCATCACTCGATCGGCGATGTCGGCGCCGGCCTGGCCACTGTGCTCGCCAATATCCAGGTGGTGCTCCTGCCGCTGGTGGCGTGGGCCCTGCTCGCCGAACGGCCGGCGCCACGCGTCCTGCTGGCGCTGCCCGTGTCGCTCGGCGGCGTCCTGCTCATCTCCGGCGTGCTCGAGCACGGCGCGTTCGGGCGCGATCCCACGCGCGGCGCCCTGTTCGGGATCGGTGCCGGGGTGGCCTACGTCGGCTTCCTGCTGATGCTGCGCCGGGGCGGCGCCGATCTGCGTCGACCGGCCGGTCCGCTGTGCGATGCCACGGCCGTGGCCGCGGTGCTCTGCGTGGCTGCGGGACTGGTGATCGGCGATGCGCGGCTGGTCCCGACCTGGCCCGGAGCGGGGTGGCTGATCACGCTGGCGCTCAGCTCGCAGGTCCTCGGCTGGATGATCATCAGCGCCACTCTCCCGCGCCTGCCGGCGGCGATGACGTCGCTCCTGCTTACCGTGCAGCCGATCGGCACGATGGGCCTCGCCGCCCTCATCTTCGGCGAGAATCCGAGCAAGGTCCAGCTCGCCGGCGTCCTGCTGGTGATGGCAGGACTCCTGGTGGCGACGCTCAGCGCGCCGTCATCGCGCCCTCGTATACGGCGGCGAGCGCGGGACCGACGCGCTCCGGCGCCGTAACCGCGCGCACCCGTTCGAGGGCCATCGCGC
>JBAQGP010000901.1:0-7164 GCA_049287845.1 Solirubrobacteraceae bacterium
TGGGCCGGCGGCATCGCCGCCTCCCTCATGATCGGCGCCGTCGCAGGACTCATCCCCGCCCTGCGCGCCGCACGCCTCTCACCCACCCAAGCCCTGTGGTCCATCTAGCCCACCGACCCGGCGCACACGATCTACGCCGTAGGAGAAGCTCCGGAGACGGCGGTGTCACTTGGGGTCACCGCGGCAGGAGTTCGCTAATACTTCCTCCATGGATACCTGCAACCTCTTTCGCGCCGAAACAACCGGCGACGCGAGTGATCCGCCCGGATACCACGCGCAATCCGCGCAACTCGCGCCTAGGCTGGGAGCTTCTCGCCTCGCGATGACCGTGTATGACCTGCCGCCGGGAGAGGCGATCTGCCCCTATCACTTCCACTGGGGCGATGAGGAGTGGCTGGTTGTCGTCTCCGGAACGCCAACGGTTCGGACGCCCACCGGCGAACAGACGCTGGAGCCGGGCGATGTCGTCTGCTTCCTGGTGGGGCCGGAGGGCGCGCATCGGGTCCACAACGCGAGCGACGAGGCCGCCCGCGTCACCCTTTTCTCCAACAAGCACGAGTTCGGCATCATCGAGTATCCGGACAGCGACAAGATCGGCGTCTGGGGCCGCCATGACGAGGCGCTCGACCACGTGATCCGGCGTAGGCCGGACCTCGATTACTGGGACGGCGAGCGGGCCTGAGGAGTCAGCGACTGGATGGTTCGCGGCGGCGGCTCGCGGGCATACGTCTAGATGCCTGAATCGACGGGAGGAGACGCGATGCGACGTTCGCTGTTGGGCATTCTGTTCTTGATGGCCACCGCCGTCGGCGTGTTGCCGGCGATCGCGACTGCCAGAACAACGGGAGGGGATGCCCGCCAAGGCTCGCCGCCGGCGCGGGAAGCGGGTCGATGGGAGCGCGTCTGGTCAGATGAGTTCAACGGCCCGGCGGGCACCGGAGTTGATCCTTCGATCTGGAAGTACGACACGGGGCAGGGAATCTTCGGGACCGGCGAGATCGAGACCATGACGGATTCGACCGCGAACGTGCATCTCGACGGCCGCGGCAATCTCGACATCACCGCCGTGGGGCAGGGCCAGTCGTGGACATCGGGACGGATTCAGACCATCAGCAGCGGCTTTGGCGCTCCCGCGGGGGGAGAGATGGCGGTGACGGCGCAGATCAGGCAGCCCAACCCAGCGAGCGGGCTCGGTTACTGGCCCGCGTTCTGGATGCTTGGCCCCGGAGACTGGCCGGCGACGGGCGAAATTGACATTCTCGAGGACGTCAACGCGCTCAGCGAGCATTCTGCAACGCTTCATTGCGGCAACCTGAACGACGCCAACTCAGACGGCACGCTTGGCCCCTGCCACGAGTTCACCGGACTGTCGAGCGGCCTGCTGCCCTGTCCGACCTGCCAGTCGAGCTTTCACACCTACACCGCCGTGGTTGACCGCAGGCACCCAGCCGACGAGCAGATCCGCTGGTACCTGGACGGCCGGGAGTTCTTCGGGGTCGATGAACGGCAGGTCGACCAGGCCGCGTGGACTGCGGGGGTCGACCACGGCTATTCGATCATCTTCGACCTGGCGATCGGTGGAAGCTATCCCGACGGCGTGTGCAGCTGCACCACGCCCACCGACCAGACCACCTCGGGCGCCACGATGACAGTTCGCTCTGTCGCGGTCTACGCGCGGGGCGCTGGGCGGCCCCGCTAGGGCGGGGCAGGCAAAGTGCTCGTCCGCGCCGACTGAACGTGCCGAGCCGCAACGGCGCTCAGCCATTTCGCTATCACTCACGGTGATGATGAGCGACGGCGGGCACCTGATCGAGCCGGTGCGCCGATTCCTTTCGGCGCCGCGGTGTGCGGTGTTGTCGACGCTCGGGCCGGACGGCGCGCCCCGCCAGATCATCATCCACTACATGCTCGGCGAGGACCACATCCGGCTCAACGGACACCGGGATCGCCGCTGGGTGGCCCACGCACGCCGCGATCCTCGGGTCGCTCTGATCGTCCACGACGACCGCGACTACCTGCATTACGTCTCGATCCGCGGCCGCGCGACGCTCCTGGACGAGAGCGAGGAGGCACTGGCCGAGGCGATGAGCCAGGCCCAGCGCTACGGCGAGGACCCGGCTGACTTCGCCGGCCAGCCCCGGGTCAGCTTCCGCGTCGACGCCGAGCACGTCCACGAATACCGCTGAGCCGCCGCGTGCGGTCAGGCCTTGATGTTGATCGCTCCGCGGCGCGCGCTCTGAGCCGCAGCGTCACCATCGTTGAGTGCCGCGGCGCCGGTGCGCCCGTCGCCGTCGCTGGTCGCCGTTTTCAGCGCCGCCGCCGAGACGTTGGCGGTGGTGAGCCGCGCAGATGCCGCGACCGCCGGGGTATGAGAAACGCTGCTGATGTTCATCGTCCACTTCCTTGTAGAGGTGCGTCTCTCACTATCGACGCGGCCCGCCGGGAACTAGACGCTGGTGGACATGTCTGAGGTCATTCTCATTGTCGGACCGATCGCTAGGCCGAGCGTTCGGTGGTGGTCTGCCGGTCACGATCGGTCGCGTTGACCTCCGAGTCGTCGCGTGCCAAGAGGGCAGTACATCCCGGCCGGTGCCACGACGGCGCGAGCCGCGTTTGTGGTCTACTCCGGCTCGACGGAGGCGTACAACAAGACCCGAGAGCGGAGGAGAGGTCGATGGCGCTGCGTACGACGGTGGTCGGATCCTGGTGGAAGCTCGACGAGCATGAGGAACAGCTCGCGCGCTACCACCGTGGTGAGCTGGGTGTCGAGGAGGGCGAGGATCTGCTGAACCGCGCCGCCGCTGCGGCGATCGACGAGCAGCGCGCGCTCGGGCTTAGCGAGTGGACCGGGGGTGAGTACTTCACCGACAACTTCATCGATCACATGCAGCGTGTCCTGCACGGGTGTGAGATCGACAAGCCAGACGAGCCGGACCCGTTTGACTACGACGACCTCGCCCACGCGGTCATCACCGGCGAGCTCTCGGCGCCCGAGGGCCTCGGGTACGCGCGCGCGTACCAGCGTGAGTCACGGCTCCCGGGCGGCGTCGGCAAGGCCACGGTCGTCGGACCGCTGGAGATCGTTGTGCACGCCCAGGATCAGCGCGACGAGTTGATGCGCCAGATGCCGAACCTGATCGGCATCGTCAACCGCGAGATCCGCGACTTGACGGAGGCGGGATGTCCGCATGTCCAGCTCGACGTGCCCTTCTTCGGCGGCCTGCTGAACACCGGGCAGATGACTGCTCGTCAGGCCGCGGACATGGTCGCTGGCTGCTTTGAAGGGGTGCAGGGAACCACGCGCGGGATGCACATCTGCAACGGAAACTTCAAAGGCCGGCCGATTTCGCCGATCGTTCGCAACGCGCCGTGGGTGCCGCTCCTGCAGGAGCTCGACGGCGTCATCGACGTCGCCTCGATCGAGTGCAGCTACTTCGCGGAGTGGGCCGAGCGCGAGGCCTTCGGCGCGATGCCGCAGAGCATGCAGCTCGCCGCGGGGATCGTCGATGAGGCAAGCTATGGGATCGAGACGGTCAAAAAAGTCCACGACCGGGCTGTCGACTGGGCGCGGGTCGTCGGCGAGGACCGCCTGTGGATCTCACCGTCGTGCGGCTTCGGACGCCACCCGGCGCGCAGCCGGCCGGTGCTGAAGGCCAAGATGGAGCACATGGTCGAGGCGGCGGCGGCGTTCTAGCCGATCCGTCTCGGCCCAGGCACAGGCGCCTGGGCCGAGGTCATTGCTACCGATCTATTGGACGGTTACGCCGCCGCGGACTGCGGAAGACCGATCAGCGCCGCTCGGTCGAGCAGAGCGTCGAGCTTCTCGGCTGCCGCCTGCTCCTGAACCAGGATGCGCTCCGCCAGAGCCGCCGTTTCCGTATCCCCGGCGTACTGAGCCACCGCACGCAGACTCCGATACGACGCGATCTCCAGGTGCTCGGTCGCAAACGCCTGTATGGCCACCTTCCCGGTGGTGTCGGGCGCGGCGCCTGAGAGAGCACCTCCGACCGCCGCCATACCCTTCTGGGCGACGTCCTTCAGCTTCGACGGTGTGGCATCAAGCGCCTCGAGCCGGGCGCGAATCAGCCGTTCGTGCTCCTCGGTCTCCTGCAGGTGGTCCCGCAGAACCCGGGCCAGCTGGTCGTCCTGGACGCTGTCGGCGCCCGTCCGCAACTGGTCGGCCGCGTTCTCTTCGGTGCTGTGTACGTCGGTCAGGTACTTGACGATCTGCTCACGGATGTCATCAGCAGGCATGTCATCTCACTTTCGTTGGTCCCCCAGCGCTACCCGAGCTGGACTTCGGCAAGCACAGGCAGGCACGACACGCGCCGGGGGTGAGATCGCCGGGACCCGCCACGCTCAGTGTCGAACGAGGACCCAGAGGCGCCGCAGGACCGGCTCGACGTTGCGCCGACCCTGATGCACGTCCTGATAGTTCCCGTTGGCCTGCCGGCGCTGGTACACCGCGAGCAGCCAGGCGCTGCCGCGCGATCGGCCGGTAACGGTCACGGTGGTGCCGTCTGCGCTGGGGGTGGCGACGGCGACGTTGGGGTTGCTCGACGTCACCTCGATCCGGTTGAGCGGGTTCGCCAGTGCCAGCGATGCGCCATCGGCGCTCCACACCTGGAAGCTCACCGATTGGCTTGACCCGGCATGCACGATGATCGCCTGGCTGCTGGCGGTGATGTGGTACGGGGCGACCCCCGACGGCACCGGGCGGTCGGTTGTCGCCTCATCGGCGGACAGGATGGGATTGCCCCATGGATCGAGTTGGCTGGATGAGAAGTGCACCTGATCGGTGTACAGACGCCGCTGGGCATCATCCGGCGAGGGTCGGCCGTGATGCACGTAGTAGAGCTGCGTCCCGTCGGGCGACCACGCAAACGAGCCATGGCCGGGCGACCATTCGCCGATCGCCGGGTTCGCCCGGAAGATGGGGTTGGTCGGCGACTTGTGAAACGGGCCCAGTGGGTTGGTGGCGACCGCATATCCCACGCCGTACTGGGGCGTCTGCCAGTTGTTGGCCGAATAGGTGAGGTAGTACTGGGTGGCGTGGTTGAAGTGGGTCTCGAGCGTGCTCGAGCCCTCCTCCCAGCGGCGGTCCTTGTTCTGGCCACCGGTGAGCGCGTAGTCGTTGACGTCGGCGTTCTCCCACGCCTGCTTGTCGTGGTCGTAGTCGAGGATGCGCACCCATCCGTCTCGCCGCGGCCCATCCGGGCCGCCCGCGCCCGCGTTGGCGCCGGCATATTGCGGCGCGATGGTGGGCATCGTCTGGCCGGTGGGATCGTTCCACCACCCCTTGGTCAGCTGCACGGCATAGATGTTGGACTCCTCGATGTACTTGCCGAGGTCGGTGTCCCACACCCAGTTGCGGTACGCGTTGCGGGAGTAATAGAGGTAGACGCGGCCGCTGCTGTCGAAGAAGACGTCCGGGTCGATCGTGGGGATGTAGGTGCCCAGCGGCGCCGTCTCGCCCTGCTGAAGCGTGGCGGGAGGCTTCTTCTGGTCCGGCCCCATGATGAGGTTGACGTCGTGATAGGCGGGGTCGTAGGGGTTGTAGTCGATGGGATGGCTGGCGATGTTGCGGAACGGGCCGGCCGGCGAACTCGAGACAGCGACGCCGATCTTGCACGGCTCCTCGAAGTTGGCGTAGCCGAACCAGGCTTGAGCGTTGGCATCCGATCGTGCTGCGTAGAACAGGAAATACAGCCGGGTGCGCGGGTTGTAATAGACCTCCGGAGCCCAGAACCAGGTGTTGCCCCACTGCTTCGGGTCATCGACGGGGAGCGCGCCCGGAGCGGCCTTCTCCCATGTCACGAGATCCGCGGAGCGGTACACGGCGAAGTAGTAGCCGTCGTCGGCGCCCTCGGTCGAGTAGGCGTAATAGAACCCGGTGCGAGGATCGTGCATCACATAGGGATCCGCCGCCGCGAAAGCGGCATCGTTGTAGTACGTGGCATCGGTGAAAGTGCCGAGGGGATGCGCCCCGGCGGCACCTGTGCCCAGCGACAACATCGCCCAGATCACCACAACCGCGACCAGCACGCCTCTGCGCACAGCAACCTCCCGCCTCAAAGACCCACCTGCGGGTCCAGTTCTTTCGCGGTTGCGACCTACCCCTGTCAGCAGTCCCAAAACCGCGGCGGTGGTCCGGGGCGCTGGGCGCGGACCAACGCATCTTTTGCCGCCCGCGCGACCGGGTAAGCAGAGGCGACGACCACCTCGAATCGATAGGACCACCCGTGCCCCAGCCCGCCCAGCAGCAGTCACCCCCCGGCGTCACCGCCGAGATGGACCCCAAGCCCGATCATGGGGAGGAGAGCTACGTGGGCACCGGCCGGTTGAAGGGCAAGAAGGCGGTGATCACCGGCGCTGACAGCGGCATCGGCCGAGCGGTGGCAATCGCTTACGCCCGCGAGGGCGCCGACGTGCTGATCTCCTATCTGGACGAGCACGACGATGCCAATGAGACCGCCGGGTGGGTGCAGAAGGCGGGGCGCGCGGCGGTGCTCGCACCGGGTGAGCTCAGTAGTGCCGAGCAGTGCCGCGCGGTGATCGCCCAGGCGGTCGCCGAGTTCGGCGCGATCGACATCCTGGTCAGCAACGCCGCCTTTCAGATGACGCATGAGTCGATCGAGGAGATTCCTGACGAGGAGTGGGATTACACGTTGGCCACAAACCTCAGCGCGCTGTTTCACCTGACCAAGGCGGCGGTCCCGCACATGGCGCCGGGCGCGTCGATCATCGGGAGCAGTTCGGTCAACTCCGACATGCCGTCCCCGTCGCTGATGCCCTACGCGGCGACCAAGGCGGCGATCGCGAACATGTGCGCGAGCTTGGCTCAGATGCTCGCGCCCAAGGGGATCCGCGCCAATAGCGTTGCGCCCGGTCCGATCTGGACACCGCTGATCCCGTCCACGATGCCCGAGGAGCAGGTCAAGAGCTTCGGTGAGCAGACCCCGCTCGGGCGCCCCGGTCAGCCGGCCGAGCTGGCGCCGGTGTATGTGATGCTGGCCTCCGATGAGGCCAGCTACGTCTCCGGAGCCCGCGTCGCGGTGACCGGCGGCAACCCGATCCTGTGATCTGACCCGGCCGTCGCGGGCGCGGCGGTCAGCCGCGCCGCGCGAGCTCGCCTCTCACCAGCTGTTCCAAGGCGGTCAACGC
>JBAQGP010000902.1:0-5929 GCA_049287845.1 Solirubrobacteraceae bacterium
GGCGTGACGAGCTCCTGCGCGGGCATCCGCAGAGCCCGCTGCTCCCCACCGACGAGCTGCGCCGCACGGGGCTGCCCTACTGGCCCTATGACCCGGAGCTGCGCTTCGCGCTCGAGCTCTCGACGGCGCCCGAACCGGCGACGCTCGAGCTCCAGACCGGGGGCACCGAGGCGACGACGCTGCGCCGGATCGGGGTGCTCGTCCTGCCCGCGCCGCTGGATGCCACCGTCGATGTCTGGTGGATGCAGCAGTACGCGGGCGGCGTGTTCGTCCCGCTGCGTGACGCCACCTCCGGGGACACCAGCTACGGAGGCGGCCGCTACCTCTTAGACACGGCCAAGGGAGCCGACCTTGGCACGCACGCCGGTCGCCTGATCGTCGACCTCAACTTCCTCTATCACCCGTCGTGTCGCTACAACGCCGACTGGCAGTGCCCGCTCGCCCCCGCCGGCAACACGATCGGCCATCCGGTGGCGGGCGGGGAGCGTCTGTGACGGTGGCCGCACGCCCCGGCGACGGCCGGCTGCCCGGCGCCACTACAGCGTGTTGAAGCAGCCGTAGACGACGAACAGCGGATTGACGACGCTGCGTCCCCGCAGGTCGGTCATCGTCGGGCCGCCGATGAACGTCGGCGGCGACTGCGCCTTGTAGCAACCGTCGAAGCGGACGCTGACGTCGTACTCGACGTTCGTGCGCTGGAAGGGCACGGCATTGGGCTGGGGCAGGTAGACGTAGACGTTGCACAGCCAATCGCCCGGCCCCTCCGAGGTGGCTCCGCGACGGTTGCAGAATGGCTGCACGTCGAGCCTGGCCCCGGCGGGCGCGATCCGGCCGAGGAGGCGCTGCTGGAGCAGGCTGACGTTGTTGAAGGCCCCGCCGATCGCCGTGTCCAGACGGTGGGAGGTGATCCCGATCGGTCCCAGGTTGCTGGCCACGGCCAGCACCGCGACTACCACCGTGGTGGCGGCGACGACACGCAGCGGCGCGTGCCAGCTCGGGGCGCGGACGGCCGAGCCGGCCAGGAAGTCGCGCCGGCGCAGGATGAACCAGGCGGCGCTGACGCAGCCGGCGATCCACACGAGGCTGACCAGGCTCGTGATCACCAGCGGCCCCAGGAACGGATGTGCGGTGAACAGCCCGTACATTCCGCCGAAGGCCGAGCCGATGAGCAGCAGGTGCACCCACACGCCCTTGCCGATGAGGTCGATGAGCGTGGTGGCGAGCGCGATCACGATCGGTCCGACGACGCCGACGATCCCGTTGCGGCTGGCGACCGAGAACAGCGCGGCCAGGCTCACGTAGGCCAGCAGGGGCAGCACGCACAGCGCCCAGCTCACGATCGTGAGCGCCAGTGACCGGCCCGAGGACGCGAGATCGCCGCTGAGATTCACCAGCCCATGTCCGCCGACCAGGATCAGGCCGGCCAGCAGGCTCGACAGCATCGCCAGAACGAGCATGGCGACGGCCAAGGTGCCGGCGGCGAGCAGCTTGCCTGTGAACAGCTCCCCCAGCGAGCACGACCGGGTGAGGATCGTCTTCCAGGTGTTGTGGCGATCCTCGGCGGCGAACTGGTCACCGGCCACCATCCCGGCGATGAGCGGGAAGCCCCAGGAGCCGGCAAAGCCCATGACCACGAGCGAGACGGCGAAACCCGAGGAGTGCACGTAGGCGCCGAAGAGCGCGTCGGCCGGCGTTCCGCTCTGCACCTTGAGCAGCGCCGCGAACGCGAATGGCCCGATTGCGCACACGAGCACCAGCAGGCGCACCGCCAGCTGCGAGCCCAGCTTCAGCAGCTCGGTCTGGTAGGCGGCAAGGACCCGCTGGTCCAGCGACCGGCCCGATGCCCGCGGCGCGGCGTCGCCCTCGACGGCCAGTCCGCCCGCGCTCACGCCTCGGCCCCCGTGCTGGCAAACACCCGCTGCGCGAGGTCGTGGGGCTCGAGCTGGTCCACCTTCTCATCGCCGCTGAGCGCGAAGAACATGCTCTCCAGGGGGCTCACCAGCAGCTCCAGCCGCCGCACCGCGACGCGCGCGTCGCCGAGCGCCAGTACCAGCGCGTCGAGGCCGCCCTCCTGGATGGCGATGGTGAGCTGGCCCCGGGGTGAGCGGCCGGCGCGGACCCCCCGGATGGCGCCGGCGATCGACAGCGCGCGGTCGTCGTCGCTGGTGACGAGCCGGTAGGCGGAGGCCGGCGCCTGGGCCGACAGCTGGGCCGCGGTGCCGTCCCAGACGACCCGACCCTCGCGGATCACCGTGTAGGCGTCACACACCTTCTCCAGCTCTCCGATCTGATGGCTGGAGAGCAGCACGGCGACCCCCTGGTCAGCGAGCTCGCGCACCAACGTCGCGACGGCACGGGCGCCGCCGGGGTCAAGGCCGCTGGTCGGCTCGTCGAGCAGCAGCAGGCGCGGAGCTCGCAACAACGCGGCGGCGATGCCCAGACGCTGACGCATTCCGGTGGAATAGCCGCCCACCCGGCTGCCCGCTCGCTCGGTGAGACCCACCCGCTCCAGCACCTCGTCGATGCGCCCCGGCGGCACCTCACCGTCGAGCTTGGCCAGGAGGGCCAGGTTGGTGGCGCCCGACAGGTAGGGGTAGAAGCTCGGCTCCTCCACGAACCCGGCAACGTGGTCAAGCGCCGCCGATCCCGGGCCGCCGAGCGAACGCCCGAGCAGGCGGATCGAGCCGGCGTCGGGCGTGATCAGGCCGAACAGCAGACGCAGCAGTGTGGTCTTGCCGGCGCCGTTGGCGCCCAGCAGGCCGCGGACCTGCCCGGCCGCCACCACGAGATCGACGTCATCGACCGCGGTCGTCGTCTCGAAGCGCTTGACCAAGCCGGTGGCGGTGACGGCCTCCACGGCGGCCAATATAAGGGTCGTGTGAAGGTCGGCGCGATGGTGGTCACCACCGTGGGTTGCCACTCACGGCACCGCTTGATAAGAATTCCGCTTCTGGGCTCACATACATTGCCGTGCTGTAGTTTTCAGCGGACTCTGCCGGGCTCCAGGCCGGCAGAGCTATTCGGGAGGTAGCCGTGAACGTCGTTGCTCGTCGCCGGGGCCTGCGCCTGCGGGCCACTCTCGTTCTTGCCGCACTGGCCGTCACGGCCACGGCCGCCATCGGTGTTGCCGTCGCCACGGTCTCGGGCTCCAATCCGTTCGGCACCCATCGGGTCGGGCAGACCGTCAACGGCGCGATCCTGCTGCCGACCAACCAGTGGATCTCGCCGCTGGGCACGCGGATCCTGGACAAGGACGCGCGCCTGGTCTCCAGCACGCTCAGCCCCAGCGGCACGGACGTGGCCGCGCTGGGCTGGAACGACTTCTCGGGTTTCCTCACGATCATCGATCTGAAGACCAAGCAGATCGTCCAGCAGACCCCGCTGACCACGCCGTCCACCAAGCCGACGGACTCCACCGTGGGGCCCGACGGTCCGCTGTACTCGCCCGACGGGACCACGTTGTGGGTCCCGCAGTCCACCTACCTGCTGCGCTTCAGCGTCAACCTGACCACCGGAGCGGCCACCCAGACCGCCGCCATCGCCCTGTGTGGCAACGGCGACCCGACCTCGGGCCCCTGTAACGCCAACGCCGAGGCGGGGGCCGCGGACGGCTCCGAGCTGCCGGCGGGCATGGCGCTGTCGCCCGACGGGTCAAAGCTCTACGTCGCGCTCAACGGCGCCAACGCGCTCGGCGTCATCGACACCGCCACCAACACCCTGACCGCGAAGATCCCGGTGGGCAACGCACCTCGTCAGGTCGTGCTCGCCAACAACGGCACCACCGCCTATGTCTCCAACGAGGGCGGCGCACCGGCACGGCCGGGTCAGTTCACCAACATGTCCGACGGCACGCCCATCGTCTCCAGCAGGGTCACCGGCGGGGCGACGACCGGGACGGTGTCGGTGGTCAACCTCACCACCGCCGCGCAGACCCGGCAGATCCCCGTCGGCCTGCAGCCGACCGCCCTGTTCCTCCACGGGTCCGCGCTGCTCGTCGCCAACTCCAACGACGACAGCCTGTCGGTCATCGACACCTCGACCAACAAGGTGGCTCAGACCGTCAGCACGAATCCGGTGCCGGGCGCCAGCATCGGCAGCTATGCCAACGCGATCACCATGCCCGACTCCAGCCACGTGCTGGTCAGCATCGGGCGCGACAACGCGATCGCGCAGTACCGCTACCGCGGCCTGACCACGCCCCTCAAGTACCAGGGCCTGATGCCCACCGACTTCTATCCGGTCCAGGTGCAGGCCGACCCGGCGCTGGGCAACCGGATCATCGTCACCAACGACAAGGGCATCGGCGCCCGCGGTCCGGTCTCGACCATCAACAAGGGTCCCAAGACCAAGCCCGCCAAGTCCCACAACACCTATGACGACACCGGGAGCGTGACGATGTTCGCGCTGCCGTCGGCCCGTGCCCTGAAGAGCGACACCCAGACGGTCTTCACCAACAACGCCTGGAACCTGATTCCGGCGATCAACGGCGGGGCCGCGGACACGGTGCCCGCGGTGATCCCGAAGAAGCTCGGCGGCAGCTCGCCGATCAAGCATGTGGTGGTGATCGTCAAGGAGAACCGGACCTACGACCAGGTCCTCGGCGATCTCGGGATGGGCAATGGCGATCCCGCCCTGGCGCAGTTCGGCCGCAACGTCACGCCCAACCTCCACGCGCTGGCCAGGCGTTTCGGCGACCTGGACAACTTCTATGACGAGGGGACCCTCTCGGCCGATGGTCACAACTGGCTGACCCAGGCCAACGCCAACGACTACAACGAGAAGGAGTTCGGCGCCTTCTACCGCTCCTACCCGTCACAGGGCGGGGACGCGCTCGCCTACCAGCGCGACGGCTTCCTCTGGAACGCCGCCGAGCGGGCCGGCAAGTCGGTGCAGGTCTTCGGTGAGTACGCCCACAACCCCTTCTCCCAGCCCCCGCCGGCCTGGGACCAGTGGTACAGGGACTCCCAGATCCTGGAGGGCAAGGCCAAGGGCCAGCTCCCGGTCCCCACCCACAAGTTCAGGACCAGCAGCGACGTCCCGTCGCTGAACAGGATCCTCGATCCGTGGTTCCCGAACTTCCAGCTCAACATCCCCGACCAGTACCGGGTCGACATGTGGCAACCGATCTTCAAGAAGCAGCAGAAGGCCGGCAAGCTGGCCAACCTCACGTTCCTGTGGCTGATGACCGACCACACCGCGGGCGTGGGCACGGGTGATCCCGACCCGGTGGCCGAGAACGCCGACAACGATCTCGCCGTCGGCCGGGTCGTGGACCAGATCTCCCACAGCCGCTTCTGGAAGAGCACAGCGATCTTCGTGCTCGAGGACGATCCGCAGAACGGCGTGGACCACCTCGACGGCCACCACAGCGTGCTCTGGACGATCAGCCCGTACGCCAAGAGGGGCGTTGACAACCAGTACTACACCCAGGTCAACGTCGACCGGACGATCGAGCAGATCCTCGGCATCAAGGCGATGAATCAGGACGACCACTCAGCCATCCCGATGTACAACGCGTTCACGGCCAAGCCCGATTTCGCCCCCTTCAACACGCTGGCCGAGAAGATCCCGCTCACCCTGGGTGCGCCGGGCTTCCCCTCCAAGATCGCCCACGGTGCGCTGGCGGGAACGGGCTCGGTGCCGGCGTCTGAGGCGAAGGTCTACGCGGAGTGGGTGTCGTGGAGTCGCCGTCAGCGCTTCAACGGCCTGCGCGCGGCGCCGGACACCGCCAAGCCGGCGATGCTCAACCGGCTGGACTGGTACTCCTCGCACAACTGGACGGTCGCCTATCCGGGCGACTCGAGGATCTTCGCTCCCGACCAGGTGCCCGGCCGCGACCTGCCGGCCGCGTTCCTGGGCGACGGCTGAGCCCGGCCCGCGGGCCGGCTGACATATGCGCGGTGGCGCCCGGCTCCGGCCGGCGCTACCC
>JBAQGP010000903.1:0-17066 GCA_049287845.1 Solirubrobacteraceae bacterium
GGCTCATAGAGGAACGCCACCGGCGATCCCCGGCTTTTGCCTGCTAACAAGCCGTTGCGCCGGACTAACCGGCGGCGTCGGGACCGCCGGTCCGCACGCGGACGACGCGGGCGGGGGCGCCCACGGCGACGCCGCCATCGGGTACGTCGGCGGTGACAACGCTGTTGGCTCCAATGACCGCGCCGCGGCCGATCTTCACCCCGGGGCGTACCACCACGTTCTCTCCCAGCCAGGCGCCGTCTCCCACCTCGACCGGCGCCACCTGAGTGAGCCCTTGATCCCTCACAGGCGTCGACGTGTCGGTGAACTCATGCGTGTGGTCGGCGATGTAGATCCCGCGCGCGGTCAGCACGTGGCGTCCGATCCTCAACGAGCTCACCGCCGATAGGGCCGAGTAGGCGCCGATGCTCGAGCCGTCACCGATCTCGATGGCCACGGTGGTCTCGTCCCCCTCCACGTGCAGCCACGAGCCTTGCCCCACGAAGACGCCGTCGCCGATCGCGATGCGGTCCTCACCCTCGATCCGGATCGGGGGCGCCAGCACGCTGCGTGCTCCGAACGCGGCAAAGCCGCCTGAGGCCATCACCGAGAACGCCTTGCGCCTGACGCGGGTCACGCCTCGATACCCCCACAGGAAGGCCCGCCCGACGCCTCGTGGTGTCGCCATCCGCGTGAGGGTACACGCTCACCAGATCAGGCGGGGCCGTAGGTGAACTGGCTCGGCGCCCAGTCGATCCCGATGTTGTGGGGATTGCTGGTGAGCCGGTAATCGTCGCCGGCCACCGTGCCGTTCCCACAGCTCGAGCCGCACATGAACTGCGGGGTCGCAGTGGAGTCCGTCGCGGACGGCGTGAAGGTGAACTCACCATTCTGTGTGTCGAAGATGTTGTAGCTCTCGGTCATGCTGTACTTGTACGGCGACGTGTTCGTCATCACGTTGAACTGATCGAACACGTTGTGGTTGAGGATCAGCGACGGATTCGCCGCCGAGCCGATGGCCTGGGCCACGGAGCCCGAGGTGTCCTGGTAGGTGTTGTTGGTGACGGTGACCCCGACGGTGTTCTCGGCGATCTCGATGCCCGTCACCTCACCTGCGCTCTTCATCCTGAGGGAGAGGTTGTCGCTGATGGTGATGTTGGAGATGTCGCCGTCCTTGAGGAAGGCGAACCCCTGGGTGTCGACGCCGTCGTGGACGTAGTTCCTGGTCATGGTCAGACCCGAGAGCGGCGAGTTGGCGTCGTACGCCTGGAACGTGTCCGTGTGGCACGGTCCGCCGCTGCACGCGGTCTCGCTCTCGACGATCCCAGCCAGGTCGTTCCCGGTGACCGTCAGGTTGTGGAACCCGTCCGCCCGGAGGGCGTCGCCCTCGCAGGTGCTGCCGGTGTTGTGAACGAGGTTGCCGGAGATGGTGTCGTTGGTAGCCACCGAGCTCCAGTTGTTGTTGGAGTAGACGCCGTAGACCGCGATTCCGTAGCCGCACGACGGATCCTGCACGTCGTTGTGGTCGATGATGTCGTTGCTGCCCGAGTTGTTGACGTTGATGCCGCCCGTGACGTAGAAGTCATGAACGGTGACGTAGTTGCCGTTGACGTCGATCGAACTGAAGGTGACCTTGCCGGCGCCTGTCGGCGACAGCGACGGGTCGGGCTCGATCGTGACGTTCGAGCTGTGGCTCGAGCCGGAGCGGGTCAACGACAGGGGGCCGTAGCTTCCCGAGGTGACGCACACCACGGCGCCGTCTGCGGCGCTGGACACGGCCGTCTGGGCCGAGGCCACGCTGCTGACGATCGCCGAGCAGTTGGCCGGGTTCGACGTTGCGGTGACCACGTCGCTCGCCACTGAGCTGGCGGAGCCTGACCCAGCAGCGTTGGTGGCGGTCACGACGGCCACGATGGTATGGCCCACGTCGTTTGCGACCAGGGTGTAGCTGCTGCTCGTGGCGCCGCTGATGTTCGCGCACGCGGCTCCGGAGCTGGTGCAGTCCTGCCACTGATAGCCCCACGAGGTGGGGCTGTTGGTCCACGACCCGTTGGAGGTCGACAGCGTCTGGCCCTGCTGGGGCGTTCCGCTCACGGCCGGGCCTGCGGTGTTGCTCGGCGGGGACGGATCCGACGCCACGGTGACGACGCCCGTCGCGTTCGAGCTGGCCGACGCAGAACCACCCGCGTTGGCCGCGCTCACCGCCACGAGGACGGTGTGGCCGACGTCGCTGGTGGTCAGCGTGTAGCTGCTGCTCGTGGCGCCGCTGATGTTCGTGCACGCGGCCCCGGAGCCGTTGCAGTCCTTCCACCGGTACGCGAACGAGCTCGGGCTGTTGGTCCACGACCCGTTGGTGGTCGAGAGCGTCTGGCCCTGCTGCGTCGTCCCGCCGATGACCGGCGGAGCGCTGTTGGACGGCGGGTTGGGGGTCGACCCGGTGACCGTGTCGGTGACCGTCGCCGGCGCCGAGGCGGACCCTCCGCCGTTGGTGGCCGTGGCCACGGCACGCACGCGGTGCCCGACGTCGCCACTGCTCAGCGCATAGGTGTGGCCGGTGGCCGCCGTGATGTTGGTGCAGGACACGCCCGAGCTGTTGCAGTCCTGCCACTGGTAGCTGTAGGAGGTGGGGCTGTTGGTCCACGACCCGTTGCTGGTCGTGAGCGTCTGGCCCTGCTGCGCCGTCCCGCTGACGACGGGCGCCGCGATATTGACCGGCGCGTTCGGCGTCGGCGCGCTCACCGCCATCGTGGGCTGAGAGCTTGCGGACTGCGAGCCGCCGGCATTCGTCGCGGTGACGACCACGGCGATCCGGTGACCGACGTCGCTGTCCGCCAGCGTGTAGCTGCTGCTCGTGGCGCCGCTGATGCGCGCGCACGCGGCTGCGGAGCTGTTGCAGTCCGCCCATTGATAGGCGTACGAGGTCGGGTTGCCCGTCCACGAGCCGGCGCCGGCGCTCAGCGTGCTGCCCTGCTGCGCCGTTCCCGAGATCATGGGCGCGGAGGTGTTCGTCGGCCCCGGTGCAGGAGCGCCGCTGACGGTTCCGGCGGCGAACGCCGACACTGCGCACTGACTGGTGCTCCGGCCGGGCCGCCAGTCCTGCGGGAGCGCGCCGACCGCGTTCTGAGTCGCGTCCCGCTTGCCGCAGCCGCGCGCGCGTGTGGAACGGATGACCAGAGCGCCGTTGCGTCCCATCACGGCGATCCAGTACGCCCGGCCCGCACTCACGGCGGCTGAGGACAGGTGCACGACATTCCACCTGCCCACCTGCGGAGAGTCGATCCTTCCCGAGGTCAGGAGCACGCCGGGGTGTCCGGAGTTGTCGGCGTACAGGCCGAGGATAACGTCGCTCGCCTGGTTGCGGGAGTCCAGGTACAGCGACATCGAAGAGACCGAGCCGGAGGACTTCGCCGTGAACGGGAACGCGAGGGGCTTGCCGGCGGCATCCCATCCGGTCGCCGGCTGCACCGCCTGCTGGCCCAGCAGATACGTCGCTGTGGTGCCGCTGTCGGCAGCCTTTGCCTTTGTGGCGGTTGCGCCGCCCTTCTTGCCGCGATGGCGCGCCGGCTTCTTCGTCGCCGGGTGACGCTCGGCCTTCGCGTGACGAGCCTTCGACGGATGCTGCGCTCGGGCGCTGGACGGCGCGCTCGACTTGGACGATGTTGCGAGCGCCGCACCAGCGGGTGCAAGCACGCACAGACAGACGACCAACAACATACGCCGCATCCGAGTGGTCCCTTCTGCTCAGGTTCGATACGCGGGAGTAATCGGCCGTTTCGAGCCGGACTGTAGCTTCCTGAGGCAAATCAGGACCAAAGGCGTACGCGCCGGTACATAGGTCCGAAACGCAAAAAAAGGGCCCCCACCGGGGGCCCCTCTCCTTGGGTCTGGTGCTGGCGGAGACGTCTACGAGGCAGCCGAGAGTGCGGCGCGCCAGCTGGCCGGCATGTTGGTCGCCACCTCGATCTTGCCCGGGAACTCCAGCGGCGAGCACGGACCGTGGTCGCGCGCCCACTGCGCCATACGCGCGATGCCATCGTGCAGCGACAGCGGCTCACCGGTGCCGAAGACACGGCGCATCTTCGAATGGTCGGAGAATGCGTCGACCACCTCGTTGCGCGCCTCCAGGTGCTGGATGTCCGGCTCGACGCCGAAGGCGTCGGAGATCTCGTGCACGAGGTCGATGATCGTGTACGGCGTGTCAGCGCCGACGTTGAACACCTCGTTGCGCGCCTCCTCGACAAGGGCAGACCGCGCGATGACCGGCGCCACGTCCGCGATGTGGGAGAACGCCCGGGTCTGGAGGCCGTCACCGAAGACCGGCATCGCCTGGCCCTGCATGACGTTGTTCATGAAGATCCCGATCACGTTCCGGTACCGGTCGGCCAGATTCTGGCGCTCTCCGTACACGTTGTGGGGACGGAAGATGGTGTAGTCGAGGCCGAACATGTGCTGGGCGGCCTTGAGGTCGAGCTCGACCGCGTACTTCGAGATCCCGTACGGGTCCTCGGGCGTGGGGATCATGTCCTCGCGCATCGGCGTCTGGCCGGCGCCGTACACGGCGATGGAGGACGTGAACACGAAGCGCTGTACCCCACCGAGCACGGCACAGTTGATGAGGTTGACACTCGCCTCGAGGTTGGTGCGGTAGTTGTAGGCGCGGATGAAATGTGACAGGCCCTCCGCGGCGTAGGCACCGAGGTGGTACACGAACTCAAACCCGTCGCCGTCGAACAACGACGACACGAAGTCGCTGTCACGCAGGTCTCCCTCGACCCACGTCGCACCCGCTGGCACATTTTCGATGAATCCGCCCGAGAGATCGTCTGTCGCCACGACATCCATGCCCATCTCCAGGCAGGCATCCGCCACATGTGATCCCATGAAACCGGCGGCCCCGGTGACGAGAACACGATGCTTTGTCTGAATCATTGTTGCCCCTATCCAAGTTTGCGGGTGCGTTTACTGCCCATACAACGCGCATTGGCAGCCGGAGCTTTCAGCGCGAGCCGCGCGGCGGCATCCGGGGTCTCGGGCGGCGAGCTCACAGCTGGGCGCGAATGGCCACGTTGGAGAAACGCTGGCCGGCGAGCCTGAGGTAATACCGATGCGGTGCCGCCGCGATCGTGTTCAGGACCACCCGCGCCACATTGGTGCAGCCGCTCGTGGCGAAGTGGACCCCCAACGGCACCAGGACCGGGCCTGTCCTTCCCTTGGGCCCGATGTTGATCGATGCCTGCATCGCGCTCAGGCCAACCTTGAGTCGTCCCAGAGCGGCCGACGACGTTGACACGGTTGGGACCTTTGTGAAGCTCCAACAGACTCGAGAGTTGCGCAGCCGGACGGTCGCACCGGTGGAACCGACCGATGAGCCATCCGACAGCCGCCGGCCGGCCAGCGCCACCTTGTAGGACCAGGTGACGTACTTCATCGGAGTCGGCTTCTCCGGCCCCTCGTTGTCCACCGCGTTGCGCGGCGCGCGTGACGTGTGGGGTCCGAGAGCCAGGCCTTTATGTTCCGACGTGACCTTGACGGGCTTGGGCTCGGGGTGGCCCGAGCCGGGATTCATGGTGATCGCGGGCACCGTGCCACCCTCGGGCACGCCCACTCTGCCCTGCCGGTGGTGGACGGATTGGCTGCCGCATCCGGCAGCGGCGACGCCCGTCACGAGGATGAGGCCCATTGAGCGCTTACCCGGCACGTCTATAGAACGTCCAAGGACGCGCAAAACGTGCGCCCGCGAGCCGAATCTCTTCGCGCTCCTAGACGGCCACGGGTGCGGGCGCCGCCAGGGCGTCGCCCGCGCGCAGCAGACGGCCGGCCACCTCGCCGGCGACCTCTTCGGCGAGGCGGACGATCGACTCTCCGTTGAGCAGCCGCGGATACACCTGGCTCGCTGAGGCCAGCGCCAGGCCGGAGACGCCCGGCCAGACCGGCGCCGTGCGGGGCTGATGGCCGCGGGCGTGCACCGGTTCCACCAGCCGTGCACGCTGAACCGTCCAGTCGACCACGTCCTCGTGCCGGAAGGCGGGCGAGAGCTTGCTCAGCATGTCGGTGAAACGGCGGTAGATCGACTCGTCGTCCTCGGAGAACTCGGGCGCCGACGGATCGCAGTACTTGGGCAGGTAGAGCAGGCGCAAGCCATCCGTGTGCTCGGTGCCGACGACGTGCGAGGTCTCGACCACGGTCGTGATCGGAGTCGGATCGCAGATGTTCACCGAGTAGTAGGGCGTGGCGGAATGGCGGACCTTCATCACCAGGCAGACACAGCCCAGGTACCGCGTGGGATAGGCGTCCAGGAGCGGCTGCAGGGGTTCGGGCAGGAGCCCCGCCAGCGCCGGCGGCTGCAGCGTGGGGATCGTGAGGTCGAACGGGACATCCTCACCGTCGACGCGCACGCCGGTCACCCCCAGCTCGGGGTCATGCACCAGCGACTCGACGCCGGCGCCGAGCCTGATCTCCACGCCCAGCGAGCGGGCGCGAGCGGCGACGGCTTCGACCAGACGCTCATGACCGCCTTTGAGGCAGCCCATCGTCTCGCCTCCGCCACCGGAGCCCTTCCGGGCGCTGCGCATGCGATTCGTACGGGCCCACAGGTACGTGGCGGGCAGCTCGTCATAGCTGGAGTCAAAGCGCGAGTTGAGCAGCGGCTTCCAGATCTTCTCCACCACCTCGCGGCCGCAGTGTCGCGTCAGCCAGCTCACCAGCGGGGCGTCCTCCAGCGGTGCGTAGTCGCTGCGGAGCTGGCACTGGGCCACGAACCACCCGAGCCGGGCGCGGGCTGGGGGCGAGAGCGGCGGAAAGCGGAGGAAGTCGCCGACGCCGTTGAACGGGTACATCTTGCCGTTGACGAAGAAGCCCACCCCCACGGGGTTGAAGCTGAGGTCGCCCGCCAGCCCCATCTCGTCGCACAGCGCCAGCATCCGCTCGTCCGAGGGGACGATGACGTGGTAGAAGCGATCAACCCGGTGTCCGCCGAAGTCCATCGCGCCGGCGAGGCCCCCCGCAGTGGAGGCGCGCTCGAGCAGCGTGACGTCGGCCCCGGCCTCGGCCAAGCGCAGGGACAGCACCGTCCCCAGGATTCCGGCACCGACGACGGCGACGCGGGGCTGATCGGACATGGTCATCCTTCCTTAGACATCGGCGAGATCGGTGGCGGCTGGATCCGTCCAACCAGGTGCGCCGCCATGAGGCGGCCGTAAGCCAGGAGCGTGGGCCTGAGGTTCATCTTCGATGTCCCCATGCGACGGCTCCAATCGTTGACGGTCGGCACCTCGGTGACCGAGGCGCCCGCGTTGTAGAGCTTGAGCAAAAGCTCCACGTTGGCGGCGAACCCGGGCTCGCGCACCAGCAGGTATCCATAGGTGTCCGCGGCGCGTCGCAGCGTGCCCGCCCGGTAGACGCGGTACAGCGAGCTCAGGGTGTGGATCTCCCTGAGGCCGCCGGCCACCCGGAACATGTTGGAGACGGCACGGGAGGCGGCCAGTCGCCACGGCGCAACGCCGATGATCCGGCCGCCCGGTGCGTACACGGACGCCAGCACGATGTCGGCACCCTCCTCGAACTTCTCCATCATGCGCGGCAGGTCGTCAAGGTCGGAGGTGTTGTCGGCCTCCAGGGTGACGATGGCATCGTCGTCCTGGGACTCGCCCAGCGCCGCTCGCAGGCCGGAGTTGATGGCGGTACCAAGGCCGCGGTTCACCTTGTGCCTGACGATGGCCACGTGCAGGCCCGCGCTGTGCTCCTCGATGAGATCGGCAGTGCCGTCGGTGGACCCGTCGTCGACGAAGATGATCCGGGCACCGAGCTCTGACGCTCGCGGCCCGAGGTCCGCGAGCAGGTTGGGGATGTTCTCCCGCTCGTTGTAGGCGGGGATAACGAATCGAATCATTCGCTCAGGTTAGGCGACTGCGCGCAACGGCCGGCGCGTGCCCGGCATGTCCAGCAGATTGACCGGCCGGGAGTTTGCGGCGGAGTCACGCACGGCCAGCGCCGCGGCGAGCGCCCGGCAGCCGTCGTCACCGCTGACCGGCTCCGGGGTGTCGTCCAGGACGCACCGGGCGAACGCCTCGAGCTCCGCGCGGAGCGGCTCCACGCGGCGCAATGCGAATCGCACGGCGGCACCCTCGGCGTCGCCGCGCACGCGGGCCAGCTCGTCCCACCCGGTGGGCGTGGTCGTCGACTCCGTGTACCAGACATCCTGGGTGATGTAGGAGGCGCTGAGCATTCCACCCTCGCCGATCACGACCAGCTCACGCCGCTTCTCGGGGGTGAGCCAGTTGACATCGAGCAGCCCCATCGGGCCGTTGTCGCCGAAGCGCATCAGGCAGGAGATCATGTCCTCCTGGCTGGGGTGCAGGAAGCGGCTGCCCTCGGCGTAGATGCTGGTGATATCCCGCCCGAGGACGAACTGCATGATGTCGAGGTCGTGGGTCGCCAGATCGATCGTCACGCCCGCATCCATGATCCGGGTGGGCAGCGGGCCCACGCGGGTGGCGTGGACGCGGAAGACGTCGCCGACCCGACCCTCGGCGATGAGCTCGGTCAGCTTGGCCACCGCGGGGTTGAAGCGCTCGATGTGCCCCACCATCAGCTTCACGCCGGCCTCGCGCGCGGCGGCCACCATGCGCAGGCCGTCGGGCAGCGTGGTGGCGATCGGCTTCTCGACGAGGACGTGCTTGCCGGCGGCGATGACATCGAGGCCCACCCGCGCGTGGCGGTTGGACGGGGTGCACACGCACACCGCCTCGATGTCGCCCCGCGACAGCATGTCGCGGTAGTCGGCGAACCATTCGATGGGGCGACGGCCGATTCGCTCCCGCGCGAGCTCCTCGTTGGGCTCGGCGATCGCCACGAGCTCGACGGCGTCGATCTTCTCCAAGGTCTCGGCGTGGAAGGCTCCCATGCGCCCCGCCCCGATCACAGCCATCCTCAGCTTGCTCATGCCGCTACCTCCGTCGCGTTCGTAACGTAATCCGCGACGATCTGCGCGATGCGCTCAGCCGCGTGGCCATCTCCAAATACCGGTGGCCTGTCGGCCGGTAGCGGACGCCGGAGCGCCGCCTCGAACTGCTCGGGATCGACCCCCACGATCGTGTTCCAGCCCGCCTGCACGGTGTCGACCCACTCGGTCTCCTCGCGCAGGGTCACGCACCTCACTCCCCACAGGTACGCCTCCCGCTGGACCCCGCCCGAATCGGTGGCGATCGCCCAGGCCCCCCGCTCGAGTTCCAGCATGCGGGTGTAGGACACCGGCTCGATCAGCTCGACATTGGACGGCACGTCCAGCTTCCAGCTCTGCATGCGTGCCGCGGTACGGGGATGGACGGGGAAGACGACCTGCACCGGGGAGCGGCTCAAGCACTCGAGGACCGCGCGCAGACGGTCCGGGTCGTCCGTGTTGTAGTTGCGGTGGACGGTCGCCAGGAGGTACTCGCCGGAGGCCGGCGTGATCTTCTCCCGCCACGACTCGAGCATGTCGCACAACGGATCGCCGGTGACGTAGATCTCGCCTCGGAGGCCCTCGCTGAGGAGGTTCGTCCGGGCGCCGTCGGTCGGCGCCAGCAGGACATCGGAGAGGCGATCGGTCTCGATCCGGTTGAACTCCTCAGGCATGTCCATACGCCGAGATCGCAGGCCCGCCTCGACGTGGATGAGCGGCACGCGTGCATGGGTGGCGGCCCGCGCGCCTGACAGCGTCG
The DNA here is from genome assembly GCA_049287845.1 of Solirubrobacteraceae bacterium. Taxonomy (GTDB): domain Bacteria; phylum Actinomycetota; class Thermoleophilia; order Solirubrobacterales; family Solirubrobacteraceae; genus Palsa-465. The sequence goes on from JBAQGP010000903.1 coordinate 9,678, forward strand.
CGTTGGTGTCGCCGCGGACCAGGACGGCATCCGGCTGCTCACGCTCGATGAGCTCACTGAGCCGCCGCTGGGCGAGGCCCACCTGCTCGGCCGGCGGAAGCGAGCCGACAGCGAGGTTGTAATCCGGACGCGGCAGGCGCGTCGCGACGATCTGTCCTTCGGACATCTTCTCGTCGTAGTGCTGGCCGGTGTGGACGAGGATCTCGTCCACCAAACCCTCGAACGCCGCGCTCACCCGGGCGGCCTGGATGATCTCCGGGCGAGCTCCGATGACGGAGATCACCCGCGGGAGATTGGAATCGTTCATATGCCCCATGTCCCAACAACGCCATCGCAAGCCTCCAGCTTGCACGCGTTCAGAGGAACTCTCGCGTGTCAGCAGAGCGCCACTTCGGTGCCCTCGCCGACCCGCAGACGCAGCGCGCGCGGGAGCGCGAAGTCGCGAAACACCTTGGCGTTGCGGCCCACGACGCTCGAGACGAGACGATCGCCGACGTGGACCACGCTGGCGCCCGCGGCGATGATCGAGCGCTCGATCTCAGCTCCTTCGACGCGGGCGCCGGCGCCGATCGAGGTGTAGGGCCCGATGTACGCGTCTGAGACACTGGCGCCCTCGCCGATGACGGCGGGACCCACGATCACGCTCGTCTCGACCACGGCGTGCGCGTGGATCCAGACGCGCCCCTCGATCTGGTTGCCCAGCCGCTGCGTGCGTCGGGTCTCCGGCGGAAGCCGATCGAGTGCGATCCGGTTGAGATCCAGGAGGTCGGCCGGGTCACCGCGGTAGGACCGCCATGTGTCCACCGGCTGGACATCGAAGCTGCCGCCGGCGTCGGTGATCCGGCTCGCAACCTCGGTGAGATCCACCTCGGGGGAGCTGCGCCACTCGGCGCTGGCTGCGACCTTGAGCGCATTGGGCCCGAAGACCCACACTCCGGTCATGCCGAGCGCGGCGTGCTGAGGATCGAGCTCGGCAAGGTGCAGCATCTCCTGTGTCGCCTGGCTGAGACGGCGGTCGATGGCACCGCCCTGATGCACGAACGCCACCACGTCGGGCGTCGCAGCGTGCAATAGCCGCGCGGATGGAGCGAGTGACTCGCCCAGAAGCCCGCTGGCGGTGTGCAGGATGCAGGGCGCCCGATCGACGAGCGGGGCGACGACGGGCAGCACCAGGTCCAGGTCCACCGGGCCGTCGTAGACCACCTGCCGGATCGGCCGGCGGTTGCCGCCGACTCGCGCCGACAGGCTCTTGGACACGACGTCGGCCAGTTCGTCGGAGCTGACGACGACCATCTGGTCCACCCCCGCTGCCTCCAGCCCGTCGATGACGTGGTGGGCGATCGGGCGGTTCGCGACGTGCTCGAGCGCCTGAAGTCGCTCCGAGGTCGCGTTTGCGTCGCCGGGGGTCACGTCCTCAACGACCAGCACACCACAGACAGTCATGGACATCTAACGTAAGACCAGCACAGTTACTCGCGCCCACCTTGCCGGGCCGCTGGTCAGACCCGCGCGTCAGTATGACCCGCTCCCGCCCGTTGCTCGACTGTGAACATGCCCGCGAACAAGGGGAGTCGTCCATGACCGTCGGAGTGATCGGGCTTGGTTATGTCGGACTGCCGCTGGCAGTTGCCTTCGCCGAAGCCGGCGAGGACATCATCGCCGTCGACCTGGACGAGCGGAAGATCGCGGCCATCGAGGCCGGGACCTCCTACATCGAGGACATCCCGTCCGAGCGTCTGCAGGCGGTGCTGCCCCATATCGAGGCATGGACGCATGTCGCCCCGTTGGCGCGCGCCGATGCCATCTTCATCTGCGTTCCCACCCCGCTGACCCCCAACCGCGAGCCCGACCTCGAGCCGCTGGTGTCGGCGGGCCGGGCGCTGGGGCACGTGATCCAGCGAGGGCAGCTCGTGGTGCTGGAGTCCACCACGTATCCGGGCACGACGCGGGAGCGTCTGCTGCCGCTGCTGGAGCGTCGCGGGCTGCGTGCGGGCGACGGCCTCAACGTGGCCTTCTCGCCCGAGCGCATCGATCCCGGGCGCACCGACTTCACGATGCGCAACACGCCGAAGGTCGTCGGCGGGGTGACCGAGGAGTGCACGCGCCGGGCGGTGGAGATGTACTCGCGCATCTGCGACACGGTCGTGCCGGTGTCCACCCCCGAGGTGGCGGAGATGACAAAGCTGTTGGAGAACATCTTCCGCTCGGTCAACATCGCCCTCGTCAACGAGATGTCCATGCTCTCTGACCGCATGGGCGTCGACATCTGGGAGGTGGTGGACGCCGCCTCCACCAAGCCCTACGGGTTCATGCGCTTCGAGCCCGGCCCCGGGATGGGCGGCCATTGCCTCCCCGTGGACCCCTTCTATCTCACCTGGCGCGCTCGCGAGTTCCACATGTCCACCGAGTTCATCGAGCTCGCGGGCAAGATCAACCAGCAGATGCCCTACTACTGCGCCGAGCGCGTCGAGCACGCCCTCAATGATGCGCGCAAGTCCGTGAACGGCTCGCGGATCCTGATCCTGGGCGCCAGCTACAAGGGCGGTGTCGGGGACATCCGGGAGTCTCCCGCGCTGCGGATCATGGAGGTGCTCGCGGGCCGCGGGGCGGTCATCTCCTACAACGACCCGTACGTGCCCGAGCTGAGTGACCTGGACCTGCGCAGCGTCCCGCTGGATGATCTCGCCGGCTACGACGCCGTCGTCCTCGTGACCGCGCATCCCGGAATCGACTACGCCGAGGTGCACGGACAGTCCACGCTGCTCGTGGACCTGCGCGGCATCACCCGCAAGCTCCAGCTGTCCGAGGGCCAGCCGGAGCTCACGGAGACCGCGTAGGCGCGGCTGGGCCCAGACCGGGCCTCTTCCGGCCGTCGGTCAGCGGCGGTGCGCGTGCGGCTGGTGGTGGTGCGAGTCGGGCAGCACGAACCCATAGCCGACGCGTGACTCCCCGGGCGGGCCCGACAGCGTGCGCAGCTCCATGAGGGCGTCGCGCAACGCCGCGATCCTTCTCTGGAGCTCATTGACAGTGACGGCAGGAGAGGCATCCTGCGGCGGAGCGGGTCCGCGCAGCCGCCGCGACAGCTCCGCCTCCATGCCGATCATGGCGGCAAAGCCGACCTCCAAGGCGCGCTCGACGTCGTGCGGGTCCGTGGTTTCAGCCGCACGGATCCGCGACGCCATGCAATGCAGCACGGCGAGCTCGTCAGCGGGAACGGACGTGGGGTCATCTGTCATCTGCTGGCCGACATGGTCGCCCAATGGGACAGAATGCACAATGAGCCGGATGGACTCTCCCGGCGTTCACCGCAGCTATGTGGAGTGTTTTTAGCTAGAGGTCTGAGCCGGAGCGGCCACGCCTCGAGACCACGTCGATCATGGCTCCGCCGCGCTCACCGCTCGCCGCCGTGACCTGGGCCCCGAGCCGCCGTGCCCGGTCGCTCATCGTACGCATCCCCAAGCCGGTGCCGGCGGTGTCCTCGCCGGCGCCGGCGAAGCCACATCCGTCGTCGGAGACCCGCAACAGCAGGTCGTCGCGGCGAGAGCCGAGCCGCACCGTCACGTTGCGCGCACCGCCATGGCGGACCGCGTTGGCAATCGCCTCCCGGGCGATGCGGACGAGCTCCTGGCGCTCATGCTCGCCGGGCTCCACACGCGGCGCGGCGTTGCCCGGGACGCGGACGGTCACCTTCACGTCGTAGCGGGCGCTGAACTCGGCCGCCACGACGCGCAGCGCGGCCTCGGTGCTCGAGGTATGCGATGCCTCCAGATCCACGATCTGGCCGCGGGACGCCGCCAGCGCGCGCGTGGCGGCGATGGCCAGCGGATGGTCGGAGCCGAACTCCCGCGCCAGCCGCTCGGAGTGGGCGGCGATGAAGGCGAGGTCCTGCGCGAGGCCGTCGTGCAGGTCACGCGCGATCCGCAGCCGCTCGGCGCTGACCGCGTTGCGCGCCATCTGGTCCTGGGACCGGCGGTACATACCGACAGCGGTGGCCAGCAGCAGGCCATAGCCGGCGACGCGGAGGGCATCTGACGGCGTGACCCAATCCGGCGGGGCGACGCCGAGGCCCAGCGTGCCCAGCTGGGCACCCGCCATGCACATGGCGGCGGCGGCGAGCAGGCCGGCGGCGCGGTCCCCGTCACGGTGGCGAATGGCGAACCCCCCCGCGGAGACGAGCAGCACGACGCAGCACGTCACGGACACCGCCGTGGCCAGGGGGCCGTAGGCTCCCGACGGGCCCTGCTCGCGCACCGGCCCGGCGATGAGGTCGACCAGCTCGCCCAGCGCCACCCAGTAGAACGCCGCCGGGACGGCGATCGCGGCCAGACGCCGGCCCGTCTGCACCTCGCGTTCGGCCGGCGCGAAGGCGACCGCCACGAAGATGCCGGCGATGAGGATCGTCAGCGCCATGCGGGCGCCGGCGCCGTAGATGCCGGTCTGGTAGTGGTAGGCCGGCAGGGCGTTGAATACGAAGTCGGTCAGGGCGACGGTGGCGAGCGCGGCCAGCAGCAGCAGGTCGCGCAGCAGCCGTGTCTGGTGGAAATGGGCCAGCAGCAGCACTGCGCTGACCAGGGCCGATAGCGTGATGCCGGTCTCGATCGCAGAGCGCAGAGCCGCATCCGTGGCATGAAGCTGCCAAAGCTCTTCGGCCCCGTATCCGACAAACGTCACCGCCGCCACCGCGCACACGGCAGCGACGACCCACAGGGCTTGCTTTGGCCGTTGGACGCTAGATGAGCGCGCCCCCGCGCTCATGCGCCCGACCGCAAATCGAGTCACTCAGTGAACCCCCGAAGATGCTCAAAGGACTATTCGGTTTTCTCCAGAAGTTGGTTCGTTTCCCCGTTCGAAACCAACCCTCACAAACTCTACCAAGATCAGGGGCAACTTGGAAGAAATGTGGTACAACGCGCCGCAATCATCACGAGATGATCACCGGAGGGTCTCAGCGGGGGTCACCGCGGAGGGCTCGGCAGGTCACGGAAGCCGCCGTCGACGTCCCCGGCGCCGATCCAGCGGGCGCCGGCGCCCCACCTGGTGCCCGACTCGGGAGCCCGGCGGCCGTGGGGGCGGCGCTGCGCGCTCCTTCGTCTCGCCCATCTCCCCGTGGGCCGCTCGCTCGCGGTCCTCAGTGAGGCCGACTTCATAGAAGATGAGGCTGACCACGCCGACGAGCCCGATTCCCACCAGCACGGTGGCGGCGGTTCCGCCCGCGGTGCCACCGATCACCGCTCCGCAGGCCACGCCCAGCAGCGCCAGCGTGATGGAGGCGCCGTAGCGCAGGGTGCGGGTGCGCCGGCTCACCGGCTCACCACGCGTACGGGTCGTACGTGCCGAACGACCACAGGTTGCCCTCCGGATCGCGGACCGAATACTCGCGCGATCCGTAGTCCGTGTCTTCGAGCTCCCGCACGACGGTCCCCCCCGCCTCACGGGCGACGGCGTGGTGGGCGTCCGGGTCCTCGACCACGACGTAGATGCTGATCGTGGACGACAGCGGGCGTGGCGCCTGGCCGCCGAGCGTGCCGTCCTCACGCTGCTCGCCGACCATGACCAGGCCGGCGCCCAGGGCAAGCTCGGCGTGGCGGATGGCGCCGTCGTCGCCGCGGTGCACCGCCTTCTCGGTGGCACCGAAGGCACGCGTGAGGAAGGCGATGCCGGCATCGGCATCCCGGTAGCGAACGGCAGGGAAGATGTTGGGACGGAGTTGATCGCTCATGGCTGGGACGCTAGTCCGCGCCGACCCCCGGGTCTTGGATTAATGGGAGCCGTCGCCGATCACGCCGCCCTCGGGGATGAGCCGGCGCACGAACTCTGAGGGCGTCGTGTGGGCCAGCGCGCGGAACTCGCGGTTGAGATGTGACTGGTCGGCGTACCCGGCGCTGTGGGCCACGTCGCTCCAGCGCGTCGGTGCCTGCTCGAGGCGCTCGCGGACATGCTGGAAGCGCATCAGCCTCGCCACGGTCTTGGGCGGCAGCCCCACCTGGCGCACGAAGCCGTCGCGCAGGTAGCGTCGGCTGCACCCCAGCTCAGCCGCCAGCGCCTCGATGCGCGCGCCGCCGTGACTGACCCGCAGGCGCTCCCAAGCCCAGACCACCGCGGGGTCCGGCCGGGGCGCGGGCGGGGACCGATAGAGCCGTGCGAGGAGGAAGGCCTCCACCAGATCGAAGCGAGCGTCCCAATCCTCTGACTCGCGGATGCGCAGCACGAGCTCGCGTCCCCCGGCGCCGAACACCTCGGCCAGGGGCACGCACGCCCCCGTGAGCTCAGATAGCGGCCGCCCCGTGAGCGTGTACGCCCCGAGCGGGCTGAGCTTGAGGTCAATCGACGCGTAGGTCTCGCCGAAGCCGACGATGGTGGGGCGAGCGTCAAGGCCGCCGATCCATGCGTCGGGCAGGGCCTCGCCGTCGGCGTCCAGCCGGCCGTCGAGGTCGATCATCAGCGTCAGCTGGGGCCGGGGCGGCTCGAGCCAGCTGGCGAACTGCGCCCGCAGGTGCTGGTAACCCAGCAGCTCGCGGTCCAGCAGTCCGGCGAGCCTGGCGTCCGGCGCGCGGCGCGCTCGCATCCACTCGCCGAGCTGATGCTCGTGGCGTATGAAGCGCGCGCGCCGACAGCCGGATGACACGGGTGCCGCCCGTTCGGCGAGGCTGGATGCCGAGCGGGCGGCGTTACCCGTGAGCGATGCGATTACAGGCTGCTCCTACTCCTGGTCCGAGGAGTCTCCGTCCTCGGACGGGATGTCGAGATCGGCCAGCTCCTCCGCGAAGCCCAGCGCCGAGCCACCGTTGCCGATGTTCTCGAGGTCGGACAGATCGGGCTCGATCCCGCCGCCGAAGCCGCTGAGCGACTCGCCGTCGGTGAGGCCGAGCTCAGCCGCCAGGTCGTCGTGATCGAGCAGGCCCACCTCGTCGATCCCGCGCGGGAGCGGCTCGGACGGCTCGATCTCGATCCGCCGGTAGCGCTTGAGCCCCGTCGCGGCCGGGATCAGCTTGCCGATGATCACGTTCTCCTTCAGGCCGTTGAGCCGATCGATCTTGCCCTCCAGCGCGGCATCGGTGAGCACCTTGGTCGTCTCCTGGAAGGACGCGGCTGACAGGAACGAGTCCGTGTTCAGCGACGCCTTGGTGATGCCCAGGATGATCTCCTCGGCCTGCGCCGCCTCGCCGCCGGAATCGATCACGGCATTGTTGATCTTCGCGTATTCGTAGCGGTCGACGAACTGGCCGGGCAGCAGGTCGGTGTCACCCTTCTGGTCGACCCGCACCTTCTTCATCATCTGGCGCACGATCAGCTCGATGTGCTTGTCGTTGATGTCCACGCCCTGGGACTTGTAGACCTCCTGGACCTCGCGGACGAAGTACAGCTCGGTCTCGGTCCGGCCGCGGATTG
>JBAQGP010000904.1:0-5061 GCA_049287845.1 Solirubrobacteraceae bacterium
GCGCTGCTGCTCTGGCTGCTGCTGCTGCTGCTGGAACCGCAGCCGGCGACGGCCGCGGCGGCGACCGCGACGGTGGCCGCTCTGACCAACCAGCGATGAGCTTCCGTGATCACTTTCTCTCCTCTGAATGAAGTGGTGTTGTGCGCGACAGCCGGGGAAGGCTGTGCTCAGACGGCCGCGGCGGCCCCCCAGAGCTCGCGGGAGGCGATGCGGGCCCCGTCGGCGAGCGCGGCGAGCTTGGCCCACTGGATCTCGGGATGCACACGGTGGATGAACGCGCCCTGGGCAAAGCCGCAGTCGGTGCCCGCCAGCACGTTCTCCCGTCCGACGACCTTGGCCAAGCGGACGAGCCGCTGGGCAACGAGCTCCGGGTGCTCCACGACGTTGGTGTGATGGGTGACCACCCCCGGGATGAGCTTCTTGCCCTCCGGGAGCGTCACGTCCTCCCACACCCGCCACTCATGCTCGTGGCGGGCGTTGGCCTGCTCCATGGCGTAGTAGCCGGCGGTGACCTGCAGGATGAGCCCGACGGTGTCCCTCAGCGGCGGGTCATACGCGTGCGGGCCATGCCAGCTGCCCCAGCACACGTGGTAGCGGACCCGATCCTCGGGCAGCCCGCGCAGTGCGTGGTTGAGCGCGTCGACGCGAAGCTGGGCCCACTTGCGGTAGTCCTCGTCGGTCTGCCCGCGCGACAGCATCGTGTCCCACTCGTGCATCAGCACCGCGTCGTCGACCTGGAGCAGGAAGCCGGAGTCGACGATCGCCTTGTACTCCTCGTGCAGCGCGTCGGCGAGGGCGTAGATGAACTCCTCCTCTGAGCCGTAGTGCTCGTTGGTCAGCCAGTAGGCGCTTGCCGGCGCCACCACGGGCAGGAAGGCCTCGATGTCCGGATGGTCCTCCAGGGCGGCACGCAGGTTGGCGATGTCGCGGTCCAGGGCCGAGCGGTCGTAGGTGATGGGGCCGGTGCAGACCCACTGGACGACCTGGCCGGTGTTCGGATCGTCATCTCGCGTCGATCCGTCCGGCGCGATATTGCTCGAGCGGGTGGCCGCCTCGTCGAGGGCGTCGAGCTCGGCGTAGGCGCCGGGGTACTGCTGGCGGTCGCGGCTGGGCGGCAGCATGCTCGCCCCCTCCAGCGTCACCAGCCGGGCCTCCAGGCCGCTGACGCGCTCGTAGAGGTAGGTGATCCAGCTCGTCTTGCCCATCTCGCCGTCGTCGACGACGTCGATTCCGGCTTCGACCTGCTGGGCGACGATGTCCTTGACGGCGGCACGCAGGACGTCGGCGTACTCCGCCTCGTCGTAGCTCTCGCCGGCGTCACGCGCAGCGAGGTACTTGAGCAGCTCCGGTGGCCTGATGAGGCTCCCGGTGTGCGTGGCAAGGATCCTGTCCATCGTGCTCTTCCCCTCTCCCCGAGTGGCTTGGCGGCCGTGCGCGTCAGCGATACTTGCAGCGCAGCGGCCTGGCACTGGCGGGTGGGAGCGTCCGTGCACTGACCGGCAATGCGGCTCGCGCCAGGTGTGCGCTGAGAGTTAACTCCGCGGTTCCAGGGGTTTTGCCGGTGGTAGGATCCGTCGCTCAGCGGTCCGCTTTGGAGAGAGAGGGACACAGCGGCGATCTTTGTCGATCGCGTTGCGACGCCATGAGTTTGCTCATCGACACCGCTGCCGTGCCGGCGCGAGACCGGGTGGAGTTCTGGGCCAACTCCTCGTATGAGGTCTACCACCCGCTGAAGATCCGGACCGACGCCGCCGAGCGCTTCCAAGCGCGGATGTGGGGCGAGTGGCTGGCCTCGGTGGGGCTGTTCCGCGTGGCGGCGCTGCCCAACACGATGAGCCGGACGCGAGGCGAGATCGCCGCCGGAGACCCGGAGTGCCTTCACCTCTCCATCCTCCTGCGCGGTCATCTCCATGGCGCCCAGCATCATCGGGAGTGCGTCCTCTCCCCCGGGGACATGACCACCTACGACACCTCCGAGCCGGCCATCTTCCGCGCCGGAGAGCCATTTGACCTGCTGGTGCTCAAGCTCCCCAAGTCCACATTGGGCAAGCACGCCGCCAACGTCTCGCGCCGGACCGCGGTCCGCATCCCCGGGCAGACCGGCCTTCCGCGCCTCGCTGTGCGCTTCTTCTGCGGCGCCGCCGCCGGGCTCGCCGACGGCAGCATCGCGCGCAACGACACCGGACTGGCCGACCACGTCATCGATCTGGTGCGCCGGCTGTACCTGGACGTGGACGCCACCCAGTCAAGCCGACCGCATTCCCAGGCCGAGCTGCTCCTGCACGCCCAGGCCTACATCGACGCCAACCTGGGCAACCCCAACCTCAACCCCGAGCAGGTGGCCCGCGCCTGCTTCATCTCCACGCGCTACCTGCACCGGGTGTTCGCCGGGCAGGGGCTGAGCGTGTGCGACTGGATCCGCTCAGAGCGCCTGGAGCGCTGCCGCAACGACCTGCAGGCCCCGGCCTACGCGGACCTGTCGATCTCGGCGATCGCCAGTCGCTGGGGGTTGCCCAGCGCTCCGCACTTCAGCCGGCTGTTCCGCGACGCCTACGGCTGCTCCCCGCGCGAGTTCCGTCGCGCGGCGCCCGACGCCGACGCGCTCGTCCCCACCCCGCTGGCCATGTCCCGCCGGGGTCACAGTCGGTGACCGCCGCGGCGACGGTCGCCACCGCGACGCTCGAGATCACCGGCCTGACCGCCGGCTACGGCGGCGCGCCCGTCCTGCGCGACCTGAGCCTCACGGTGTCCGGCGGCGAGGTGGTGGCTCTGATGGGCGCCAACGGAGCGGGCAAGACGACGACGCTGCGCGCGATCTCGGGGCTCGTCAAGCCCGACGCCGGGACGATCGCGCTGGAGGGACGGGACCTGGCGGCACTCTCGCCGACTGCCCGCGTCCGTGCCGGGGTGGTGCACGTGCCCCAGGACCGCGGGATCTTCTACGGGCTGACGGTGGGCGAGCACTTCCGCCTGGACGGCCACGGTGAGGACCGCCACGAGGCCGCGTTCGAGCACTTCCCCGCGCTGCGCGACCTCCGCCATCGCCGCGCCGGCCTGCTCTCCGGCGGCGAGCAGCAGATGCTGGCCATCGCCCGGGCTCTCATGCGGCGTCCCCGGCTGCTGCTGCTCGACGAGCTCAGCCTGGGGCTCGCGCCGATCATCGTGGAGCGCCTGCTTCCGGTGGTGCGGGCCGCGGCGGACGCCGAGCACACCGCCGTGCTGCTTGTGGAGCAGCACGTGCACCTGGCGCTGGAGATCGCCGACCGCGGCTACGTGCTGTCGCACGGGGAGCTCGTCCTGCACGACAGCGCCGAGCGGCTGCGCAGTGACAGCTCGCTGCTGGCCGCCAGCTATCTCGGCGAGCACCGCGCCTGAGCGCGGTTCACGCCTTCTTGGGTCGCGTGATTCTCAGCGTCGCGGTGAACCCGTAGCGCGCGCCGCGCGCGTCCCACAGCACCGACTGCAGGCGATAGGTCCCCGGCGTCAGCCGCCGGGCCGCGACCATCGCGGTGAGGCGTAGGTGGTTGGCGCCGACGCGGTCATGGTGGCTGAAGGTGGCCACCGTCACCCACCGCAGGCACCGTGCGGCGTGCCGGTGGCCTGGGCTCGGCGCCACACAGCGGCCGTGACTGCGCGCACCGGCGACCTGGCGCTGGACAGTGAACGTCGAGGTTCTCGCCACCAGCGCGGTGTAGGTGATGAACGCCCGGCCCAGGGCGTTGGTCGTCGTCACCCGCGCGACGGTCGGGGCTCGGGGCGAGGGGACGGTCCGCGGGCGCGCGCCGACCGGGGGCGTGTCGGGGGGCGTCGGTGTCGTTGCCGTTGCCGGCGTGGCACCCACCGCAACTCCCGAGCCGGTGAACTGAACCTCGTGGGGCCCGGACGTGTCATCGCCGGTGATCGCCCAGGACCCCGCGCTCGCGGCGGCGGTCGTGGTCGGCGAGAACGCAACCGTCTCGCTGATCGTCTGGCCCGGCGAGAGCGTCGTCCCCTCCTGGAGGAGGGTGGTCGCCGAGAATGCGCCACCGAACGGGGGCTTTGACTTATTGATGACGACGTCGGTGCCACCGCCGTTAGTCAGCGTGAACGTCCGGGTGGCGGTGCTTCCGACCCCGACGTTGCCGAAGTCGACGTTCTGATTGGAGAACTGGAGCACGCCCGGGCTGCCGGCGCTGGCTGCCACGCCGACCTCCACATCCTCGCCGTCCTGGGTGAGCAGCTGGATCTCATCGGAGAACCGGCCCGCTCGGGTGGGGTCGAAGTTGATGCTCACGGTCATCGAGTCGCCGGGCGCGATCGTCGCCGCCGGGGTGCCGGGAACGGGCACGCCAGATGTGCTGAACGGCGGCGAGGGCACGTCGGTGCTGATGATCTGCACCGGCGCGTTGCCGGCGTTGGAGAATGTGACGGTGTCGGTCACGTGGCCGCCCACGGCGGTGCCGTCCATGGAGACGAGCGACGTGCTGCTCTGGAGCAGAGGAGAATCGGCCTGCCCGCTTCCGCTGACGGAGAAGGACACCGGGCCGGAATCGGTGGTCACGGTGATCTCACCGCCGGCGAGCCCAGCCTGGGCCGGCGAGAAGGTGACCGGGACGGTGATCGTGTGGTTCTGCGCGAGCTGCGCCGGCAGAGGGTCCGACGGTGTGCCCACCGTGAAGTGCGGCGCGGACGAGGTGATGCTGGTGACCTTGACGGGCTCCGTCGCCGTGATGGTGAGCGTCTCAGTCGAGCTCTGACTCACCGTGGTCGTCGGGAACTCCGACACCGATCCAGTCACGGACTGGGCGACGGGCGAGCCGAACGCGAGCAGGTGGCCGTCCCGCGTCCCGAGGTAGAGGCGGCCGTCGTTGCCGACGCCGGGCATGCTGTAGTTGGTGGAGGTACCGATCGGCGCCTCGAAGACCGGAGCGCCGAGCGACCCGCCCTTGGGAACGGGGTCATAGGCTCGGAGCTGGGCTCCGGCGCCGGTGCGGTCAGCACTCCAGACGACCCACACCAGCGCGCTGCCCGAGCTGGTCTGGTTGGAGGTGACGATCGGCGAGCCGGTCCCCCATCCGAATG
>JBAQGP010000905.1:0-5259 GCA_049287845.1 Solirubrobacteraceae bacterium
CTGCGCGACCCGCTGCTGAAGGCCGCTGCCGATCTCAGCGTGGCGCTGGGCGGTTAGTGCACGTGTACTAGCTCCAGGGGTAGGGGCTGTGGGACACCGGGTGCAGGTCCCCGGTGGCAAAGCGCTCGTAGCGGAACGGGTGCAGCAGCGAGGAATGCTCGCCCTGCAGGACCCGGGCGATCTCCTTGCCCACCGCGATCATCTTGTAGCCGTGGTTGGAGTCCGCGGCGACGAACACATTGGGGCGCATGTAGTCCAACACCGGGAAGTTGTCGACGGTGAAGGCGCCGACGCCGCCGGAGCGGACCTGGCGGTACTTGGCCCGGGCGCCCTCGAAGCGGGTGAGGCAGTGCGACAGCGAGGCCGACCACATGTCCGGGAAGCCGGCGTCAACCGTGCCGGTGGGGTAGGGGTCGACGTCGAAGGTGTGGCCGAGCTTGATCGGCTGGGCCCCGCCCTGCACGCTGTCGCGGTCGGGCTTGAAGTACACGCCCCAGAACTCGTCGGTGATGAGGGTGCCGTCGTCGGCGTGCAGCGGCTGGTCTGAATCCACGTGCAGGACAGGGGAGCTCCGGCCGTCGTCGGTGACGAAGCTGCCGGGATCGAAGGCGGCCTCGCCCTCCTGCAGATACCAGTAGGTCCACATCGGCTGATCAGGGACGAGGCGGCCGTCGGGCTGGCGGACATCGAGGCGGTCCGGGAGCTCGAGCATCTCCCAGATGGAGGCGATCCAGGGTCCCACGGCGACGACCACCTGATCGGCCTGGATGTCGCCCGCGCTCGTGTGGACGGTGCTGACCGCGCCCGACCCGTCGGAGTCGAACCCGGTGACCTCGACACCTGTCTCGATGCGGGCCCCGGCGGCGCGCGCGAGGTCGGCCAGCCCGAGCATCGATTCCCTGTTGAAGGCATAGCCGCCTGCCTGCTCGTGCAGGCAGACGCTCAGGCCGGGAGCGCGCCAGTCGTGGTAGAGCGAACGCATGTGGTCTGAGACCTCGCGCTCACCGACGTAGAGCGCCGAGGGGTAGCCGATTCGCTGCTGGCGCTCGTAGACCTCGGTGAGATCCTCCTCCTGCGCGGACGGGCCGAGCGCGATGTAGCCGCTGGGGTGGTAGTGCAGCTTCTCGGGCTCGGACTCCCACACCTCGACGCAGGCCGCCATCAGCTCCTGCATCGCCGGCTGGAAGTAGTTGTTGCGCACGATCCCGCAGGCGATCCCGGAGGCGCCTGCCGCCACCTCTGACTTGTCGACGACGAGAACCTCGTGTCCCTGGCGGGCCAGATGCCACGCGGTGGACAGGCCGTGGACACCGGCACCGATGACCAGCGTGGGAGTGGAGGAGGGAAGGCGGTCGGGCACGGGTGGCTCTCCTGGTCGTGACATGTTGCCAATAGCGCAATGGAGTTGTAGATGACGCAACAAAAGGCTAGCGTGACGGCGCCCCGTGCGCAAGCGCGAGCCTTGCCATGTCCACGGCCGCTTGGTATAAACGCGCCGTGTACCAATTTGTCCAGTCGCGTGGCTGCGAGGTGGGGCCGGCGGCCGTCGGTGGGCGGGGCGGATGCGACCCGGGAGTGCCGCCACGGCGGTGACGCCGCGGACCCGGCCGCCCAGCGAAATCGATCCATGGCGGCTGCCCGCGGACGCGGCAGCCTGAGGAGAAGGAGTGGAGATGGCGACAGAGGTCAAAGCGCCGCAGTTCGGCGGGAACGTAGAGACGGTCCTCTCCAGCCCGCGGATCGCGCCTGCACCGGCGACCCTCGAGGAGGCGCGCAACGCTCCCGGGCGCGCCGAGAGGATCGAAGCCCTGACGCGGCAGATCGAGGCCGAGGGCGTGAAGTACGTCTTCTTCCAGCAGGTCTCGGTCACCGGCCGGGTGATGGGCAAGGGCGTCGTGTCCTCGTTCTTCCCCCAGGTCGCCGAGCGCGGCTATCAGCTCGTCTATGGCGCCGTGGCCAACCTGTTCACCGACCGCTACGGCGACTACATCGGCTTCGGTCCCGAGGAGTCAGAGCTCGCCGCTGTCGCCGATCTGGACACCTTCGCCGTGCTCCCGTGGGACAACCGGGTCGCCCGGGTCTTCTGTGACTGCTACGACACCGAGACCGGCGACCTGCTGGACGCCGACCCGCGCCAGAACCTCAAGCGCATTGCCCACGAGTTCGAGGAGGAGCTCGGTTATCAGTTCCTCATCGGCATCGAGCCCGAGATGATGTGGCTGCGCAAGCCCCGCGACGGCGAGGCGCCCCAGGGCGTCACCAAGCCCTACTGCTACCACATCCACCAGTTCGAGGAACTGCGTCCGGTGCTGCTGGACGTCGTGGAGTACGGCCAGGCGCTGGGGCTGGACATGAGCTACGGCGACCACGAGGACGCCCCCGGCCAGCTCGAGCTCAACTTCCGCTTCGACCGCCCGGTACGCACGGCGGACAACATCACCACCTACCGCCAGGTGTGCGCGGCGGTGGGTCGCAAGCACGACCTGCTGCCGACCTTCATGCCCAAACCGTTCACGGGCGTGTCGGCCAACGGCCACCACCACCACTTCACCCTCATCGACGACGAGGGCACCAACGTCTTCTACGACCCCGAGGGCCCGGCCAAGCTCTCCCAGTTCGCCCGCCACTTCCTGGGCGGCATGCTGGAGCACTTCCCGGCGCTGATGTGCGTCGGCAATCCCACCGTCAACTCCTACTGCCGCATGTGGGACACGGGCTTCTGGGCGCCGATCTACAAGAACTGGGGCTGGCAGAACCGCACCACCACGGTGCGCGTGGCCTCAGGCGGGCGCTTTGAGTACCGCGGCGTGGACTCCTCGTGTAACCCGTACCTCACCGTCGCCACGCTGCTGCGCGCCGGCCTGGACGGGGTGCGCCGCGAGCTGGATCCGGGCCCGCCCCAGCAGGGCAACACCTACGACCTGCTCCAGGAAGGCGCCGAGATCGAGAAGGTGCCCGACAGCCTGGGCGCCGCGCTCGAGGCCCTGGCCGCCGACGAGGTCGTGCGCAGTGCGATGCCGGGTCGCCTCTACAAGGTCTTCAACCACTACAAGCGCGACGAATGGGAGCGCTACCTCGCCGCGGTCACCGATTGGGAGCGCGACGAGTATCTGGAGGTCCTCCCGTAATCGGGCCCGCCCGACCTCTCGTATCGGAGACACGACTATGTGCGGAATCGCAGGGATCATCTACAAGAGCGAATTCGGCTCCCACCCACCCCACCGGATCGGCCGCGACATGACCAGCATGTTGCAGTCGATGAAGCACCGGGGCCCCGACTCGACCGGCTATGCGCTCTACCACGCTCCCACTGAGGAGCTCACGGTGCGGATCAACCTGGCGGAGTCCACGGCGCCCCGCGACCTCGACTTCGCCGACGACGTGCGCCGCCGCCGGCATGAGGTCGAGGCTCGGGTGAGGGCCGCGGGAGCCGAGATCAAGAGCACCGAGGACGTCAACGACTACACCTTCTCGGCGACGCTCGCCTACCACGGTGACCTCAAGCGCCTGGCCGACCACATCGAGTCCGTGCCCCACACCGAGGTGCTGTCGCTGGGACACTCGCTCGACATCGTCAAGGACCTGGGCGATGCGCGCACGGTGTCGGGCTCCTACGGCCTGGACGACTACTTCGGCTCGCACGGGATCGGCCACGTGCGGATGGCCACCGAATCAGACGTCGACATCGCCAACGCCCACCCCTACTGGGCCTACCCGTTCTCCGATGTCGCCGTGGTCCACAACGGCCAGCTGACCAACTACCACCAGTGGCGCCGTCGCCTGGAGTCCCGGGGCCATCGCTTCGCCTCGATGTGTGACTCGGAGATCATCGCCGTGTACCTCGCCGACCGGATGGCCAACGGTGACTCGCTGGAGGACGCGATGCACCAGTCACTCCAGGACCTCGACGGCGTCTTCACCTATATCTGCGTGTCCGAGGACGCGCTGGGGGTGGCCAAGGACGAGCTTGCCGCCAAGCCGCTGGTCCTCTATGAGGGTGACGACATGGTGGCCCTGGCCTCCGAGGAGATGGCGATCCGCGCGGTGATCGACCATGAGATCGAAACCTATGACCCTTACGAGAGCACGGTGATGGTATGGACACGGTGAACCGGACCCCGCCGGCCACGCCCGAGGAGCCGCAGTTCGACGCCCGCGGGCTGGTCGAGCTCAACGCCCGCGTCCCGCGGGTCTCGGAGATCGACGGCGACACGGCCAGCTTCGACGCCGGCCCGCTGACCACCCGGCAGATCAATCTGGAGCTGCGCTGGCTGCTCTACGAAGAGGGCGTCCGCGAGATCACCGTGCGCAACCCGGCGGCGCGCCACTCGCTCGGCGCCGGCATTCTCACCCGCTGCACGCTGCGCTTCGAGGGCTCGCTGGGCTACTTCGCGCTGGGCATGATCGACGGGCCCGAGGTCCACATCGCCGGGCGTGTCGGCTGGTCGGCGTGCGAGAACATGATGTCCGGCGTCGTGATCATCGCGTCAAACGCGGGGTCTCTGACCGGCGCGGCCATCCGCGGCGGTGACCTGGTCGTCAAGGGCCAGGTCGGTGCGCGCACGGGCATCGATCAGAAGGGTGGGACGATCATCGCGCTCGGCGACGCCGGGTCGATGACCGGGTTCATGATGCAGCGCGGCCGTCAGATCATCTGCGGCAACGCCGGCCCGGGCCTGGGCGACTCGATGTATGACGGCACGATCTACGTCGGGGGCACGGTCAAGTCGCTGGGTGTCGACTGCGTCGAGGGGGAGTGGACCGATGCCGACACCGAGTTGATCGAGCGCAAGTTCCGTATCTATGGACTCGGCGCACCGCCGTCACTGCGGAAGTTCGTTTGCGGCAAGAAGCTCTACAACTACGACTCGCTCGAGCCATCCGAGCGCAAGCTCGTCCTTTAGGAGGGACTGTTCCATGGCAATCGCAGACGAGAACGCACCGATGGCCCGCAACGTGCTCGGCCACTCGAGCATCTTCACACCCGAGGTCATCGACGACATCCATGTGAAGTCCGAGCTGGGCCGCTACCGGATGCGCGGGTTCTCGATGTTCAAGAAGATCCCGCACTGGGACGAGCTGATGTTCATGCCGGGGACGCTGACCCGGTTCGTGATCGAGGGCTACCGCGAGAAGTGCCTGACCAAGACCGTGCTGGGCGCGCGCTTCGCCTCCAAGCCGATCGAGCTCGACATCCCGGTCTACATCACCGGCATGTCGTTCGGCGCGCTGTCACTGGAGGCCAAGATGGCCCTGGCC
>JBAQGP010000906.1:0-3535 GCA_049287845.1 Solirubrobacteraceae bacterium
CCACTACGCAGCAGATGGCCGCCAGCGTGGCCAGCTGAAGGGTGGTGTGGCCGCGCGCAGGCTCGATGAACTGCGGCAGAACCGCGGTGAAGATGAGCAGCCCCTTGGGGTTGGTCGCGCCCACCACGAACCCCTCGCGCAGGATCCGGGCCGGACCGCGTGGCTCCATGTCCAGGCCCGTGAGGGCGCCGGCCAGATGGCCGCGGTCGCGGATCGTCCGGAGACCCAGGACGATCAGGTAGGCGGCGCCGATCAGCTTCAGCGTCGTGAAGACGGCATCGGAGCGCGCCAGCAGCGAGCCCAGGCCGGCGCACACGAGGGCGCCCTGCAGGGCCAGACCGGCGGTGTTGCCCAGCACGGTGGCGAGCGCGGCGCGCCGGCCCAGGGCGACGCCGCGGCTCACCACGAACAGGACGCTTGGCCCCGGGACCAGGATCAGCACGTAGACCGTGAGCAGGAACGCCGGGAGATGGTCGGTGGCGAGCATGCGTTACCGGACCTGGAACCCCGTGAGCCCCTCGGGTCTCTCCTCGTGCTCGTCCACCGAGTGGACATCGGCCGAGGACGGGCCCCGCCGGCAGTAGCCGACGACCGACTGCACCGCATCGGCGGGCCCCTCCAGCACCACTTCGACGCTGCCGTCGCTGCAGTTGGCGGCCCACCCCGCCACGCCCTCGTTGCGCGCCGCGTCCCGGGTGGAGTCCCGGTAGAAGACCCCCTGCACCTTGCCGTGGACGAGGAGGCGGCGGCGGATCCTCTCAGGGGTCATGGCGTGGGATTGTCGCAGCCTGTGGGTTCTGTCCGCCGCCCGCGCCATGCTGAGCGACCCGCTCATGAACGCTCTCTGGCTCGCACTCGGCGTGATCATCGGCACGGCCGTCACAGCCGTGGCGCTGCGGCCGCGTCTTCGCGCGCTGACCCTCGACGCCGCGCGCGCCCGGGACCTGGAGAATCGTCTGATCAAGACCAGCACGGAGCTGGAACAGGAGCGGGCGCGGGCGGCCGAGCAGCTGGCAACCATCAACGACGCTCAGGAGCGGCTGTCGGCCTCCTTCAAGGCCCTGAGCGCCGACGCGCTGCAGTCGAGCATGTCCCAGCTGACCGAGCTGGCGCGGGCGCAGCTCCAGGCGGCGCAGAGCGAGGCCAAGGGCGACCTCGAGAAGCGCCAGCACGCGGTGGAGCAGCTCGTGGCTCCGCTCAGGGAGCAGCTCGGGCGCGTGGACAGCCAGCTCCTGCGCCTGGACCAGGAGCGCCGGGAGTCGCGCGGCCAGATGAGCGCGCAGCTGCGCACGCTGGCCGAGACCAGCGACCGGCTGCGCACTGAGACCAGCGCGCTCGTCACCGCGCTGCGCAAGCCCAACGCCCGGGGCCAATGGGGCCAGATGCAGCTGCGCAACGTCGTCGAGGCTGCCGGGATGCTCAAGCACTGCGACTTCGTCGAGCAGCACTCCTACGCCGGTGACGAGACGACGTTGCGCCCCGACCTGGTCGTCAACCTTCCAGGAGGCAAGCACGTCGTGGTCGACGCCAAGTCGCCGCTGCAGGGCGTGCTCGACGCTCACGAGGCGCGCGATGCGGCCGAGCGCGACGAGTTCCTGCGGGGTCACGCTCGCCTGCTGCGCAAGCACGTCAAGGCACTGGCCGACAAGGCCTACTGGGCCCGCATGGACACCACCCCCGACATGGTGGTCATGTTCCTGCCGGGCGAGTCGCTGCTCGGCGCGGCCCTGGAGTGCGACCCGACCCTGCTCGAGGACGCCATGGCCCAGCGCGTGCTCATCGCCTCCCCGACGACGCTGCTGGCGATGCTCCACGCGGTCGCCTACGGGTGGCAGCAGGAGCGCGTCGCCGAATCAGCCCAGGAGATCTCCGAGCTCGGCCGTGAGCTGCACGGCCGCCTGGTCAAGCTCTCGACGCTGCTGGCCAACCTCGGCACCCGCCTGAACCGGACGGTCGGCGCGTTCAACGAGACGATCGGGTCCTACGAGTCCCGCGTGCTGCCGAGCGCCCGGCGCTTCGCTGACCACGGGGCGGTCTCGGAGGGATCGGAGCTCCCCGAGCTCGAGCCTGTGACGGTCTCGGCCCGCACCGTTCAGGACGCCACCCTTCAGCTCGACCTCGGCCCCGATCTCACCGAGCAACCGCGTCCCCGTCGTCTGCGCGCCGCTGAATAGGCCAAACGGCCGGCACGCGCGGCGCGGCGGATACCTCGGGCCGCCTCCCAGGCTTCAGCAAGCGCCGCTGGGACCACGCGTTCTGGGGGGAGGTCAACGCTGGGGGGCGTCACAGGACGGGTGGCGCGTCCGCGCGCGCCGCGCTCGGGAAGTCTCGCCTCCTCAACAGCCGGCCATAAACCCTGGCGCGCGGCGCGGCGGACCCGCCACCCGGCTACCCACCCTCTTGCAGGTGGCTGTGAGACTTTGCGTCAGCGCGACGGATGCAGATGGCTGCGCGCGTTCCACCAGGTGCGTAGATCATCTCTCTGGTGGGGGAGCGGGTCGGCCGAGGGCTTGCGCTCCTGGACGTAGGCGACCGCTTCATCGATCCCGATGCCGTCATACACCGCCACCGCCCCGGCCGCGACCGCGGCCGAACGTTGCCACCCGGCGCGGCAGTGCACGTAGGCCGGCACGCCCGCCTTCAGCCAGCCGACGACCATTTGCACCGCCTCCTCCAGCGCGTCGGTGGGCAGCCGGCCGAAGTCGGTGAGCTGCATGCGGTGCTCCTGGATACGCGCCTCGCGCAGGGCCCCCTCGACGAGGAAGCGGCGGCCTGGCCCGTACTCCGCGTCCTCCACCAGGTTCAGGACCTGGCGGACCGACATCGCGGCGAGCATCCGAACGTCCTCGCCGTCGAGTGGATAGGCGCCGACGACCAGCCCATCGTGCACCTGGGCGAAGCCGTACGTGCGAAACCAGTCTGACATCGGGCTAATCATCGCCGGTGGCGGACGATCACGCCGCCGGGTGATCGCTGCCTGAACGTGAGCCGGCGCGAGCGGCTCAGCGCCCCGGAATCTGGTGCTACGCCCGGCCGTGATTGGATATCGGCCATGGCCCTGGCGCTCTCCGATGGCATCCACGTCGCCGGCACGCTGGCCCGCGCAGGAATGCTGCGGCCCTCCCGTCCGGATCGCGCGATGCGGGCGATCCTCGGCTTGCGGCGCTTCGGCCCCACCATGGCCGCCGGGATCGTGGGCGGTGCCGCCCGCTTTCCGGCCGCCGCGGCGGTCATCGACGACGACGGGGTGCTCACCTTCGCCGACCTCGAGCGCCGCAGCAACGCCCTCGCCCGTGGCTTCGCCGGTCACGGGCTGACCGAGGGGCGCACGCTGGCTCTGATGTGCCGCAATCATCGCGGCTTCATCGAGGTGGCCGCCGCGTGCTCCAAGCTCGGGGTGCACATCGTGCTGCTGAACACGGGCTTCGCCGGCCCGCAGGTGGCGGAGGTCGTGGAGCGCGAGGGTGCCAGCGGCCTCGTCTACGACCGCGAGTTCGCCGCCACGGTGCGAGAGGCCCGCGGTCACCGGGTGTGC
>JBAQGP010000907.1:0-5892 GCA_049287845.1 Solirubrobacteraceae bacterium
GGTTCGGGCGGCGGTTCGGGCGGCGGTTCGGGCGGCGGTTCGGGCTCCGGCGGCGGCTCGGGCTCCGGCCACCCGGTTGGCACGATCACCCCGGTCATCCACTCCGGAAGCGGAACGGTCACCTCGCCGGTCGCCAGCCACCCGATCGGCACCCCCGTCGCCTCGGTGACCGGCGCATCCGGATCGTCGGGCGTCACCCCGCGCGTCACGAGCACATCGGGCTCGGGCACCAGCACCACCTCAAGCTCGGCGAGCACCACCTCCAGCTCGACGAGCACCACCTCCAGCCCGACGAGCACCACCGGCAGCCGCGTCACGGTGCCCGGCTCCCCCGTCGTCTCCGGCACCGGCGTCTCCGCCGGCGGCTCCGTGGCGGCGCACGTGGTGAGCGGCGTCGGCACCTCGCTTGCCGGGAATCCGTACTCGCATTAGGGCGGCGGGCCGGCCCTCCGGTCAGCGCCCTCCGCGCGCCAGCCCCAGCGACCGCTGGATGAACCGCAGGCTCACCGCCTGCAGCTCCTCGTCGTGCTGGATGGACCGATGATGCCCGCCCGGGACGGCGATCAGCCGGCTGCCGGGCACCGTCAGCACCTCAGCCAGCTCACGTGAGTGCGCGATCGGCACCCGCTCGTCGCCCTCGGCGTGCATGAGCAGCAGCGGGATGCTGAGCTGCCGCACGGCCAGCATCAGGTCGTGCTCGGCCAGGAACGCCTCCAGCCCGGAGCGGTCGGCGGCGAAGCCGAACCGGCCCTCCTGCAGCCCGCGCCGCAGGCCGTCGGCGCTGGCGGGGCAGATCGCGACCGCGCCACGCGCTCTGACGATGGGGGCGGCCAGGATCGTCAGGTAGCCGCCCATGCTCGAGCCGCGCACGGCCAGAGGGGCCTCGGGATCGCCCAGCGCGCCGCGCAGTCGCCGGGCCACCGCGGCGACGTCCTGCAGGACCCCCGCGCCCAGCTCACCGCCGCTCTCGCCATGGCCGCGCTGGTCAAAGCAGATCGTCCCGAGCCCGAGCGCCACCGCGGCGCGGGCGAAGTCGTGGTGGCTCTCCTTGCAGGAATCGGCGCCGTGCAGGACCACGACCCCGCCGCGAGCGGGCGGCTGGGATGCGGGCGGGAGCCACAGCGTGTAGGCCAGGCCGTCGACGGCGCCGGTCTCGTCGGGAAGCAGCGGGGTGACGGTGCGCAGGCCGAAGACCATATCTTTCCGTGCGTGCGCGCTCCGTCAACCTCGGCACACGTACCGCGGCGACCGGAGGCACACGCGCCAAGCGCCAACGTGTCCGAGCTCTCACACATCTATCCGCTGGGCAGCCGCGTCAACGAGCGCGGCCATCTGGAGCTGGGCGGCTGTGACGCGCTCGCGCTGGCCCGCGACTACGGCACGCCCGTGTACGTGGTGGTCGAGGACGACCTGCGCGCCCGGGCCCGCGCGTTTGCCGACGCCCTGGCCGCGCGCCACCGCGACTTCGACGTCCTGTTCGCCTCCAAGGCGTTCCCGTGCACCGCGGTGTACCGAGTGCTCGCCGACGAGGGCCTGGCCTGCGACGTCGCCTCCGGCGGCGAGCTGGCCCTGGCGTTGAGCGCCGGCTTCGACGCGCAGCGCACCTACATGCATGGCAACGCCAAGTCCGAGGCCGAGCTCCGCCAGGCGTTGGCCGCCGGGGTCGGCCACATCGTGCTCGACTCCCGCCACGAGATCGACCGCCTGGCCGCGATCGCCGCCGAGACGGTCCCGCCCACCCGCCAGGACGTGCTCATCCGGGTCACGCCGGGCGTGTCGGGGGACACCCACCACGCCATCTCCACCGGGCAGGCCGACTCCAAGTTCGGCTTCTCGCTGGACCAGGCCCGCGACGCGATCGCTGCGCTGCAGGGCCACCGCTGGCTGAACCTCCAGGGGCTGCACTTCCACATCGGATCACAGCTCTTCGAGCTCGAGCCGTTCCGGGCGGCGATACGCGCGATCGCGTCGCTCGGCGACTTTCCCGTCTACAACCTCGGCGGGGGGCTGGCGGCCGCCTACACCCCCGACCAGCAACCGCCGAGCCCCGAGCGCTGGGTGGAGGCGATCGTCGACGCGGTCCACGCCGAGCTCGGGCCTGACAAGCGCCTGCTGCTGGAGCCTGGCCGAGCTCTCGTGGCCAACTCGACGGTCACGCTGTATACGGTCCAGACGATCAAGCGCAACGTCTCCACCTGGGTCGCGGTGGACGGCGGCATGTCGGACAACCTGCGCCCGATGATGTACGCCGCCCGCTATGACGCGGTCATCGCCGATCGTCCCCTCACGCCCGGCGACACGGTCTGCCACCTGGCCGGCAAGCACTGCGAGTCCGGCGATGTCATCGTCCGCGACGTCAGCCTGCCCGATCCCGGCCCCGGGGACGTGGTGGCCACTCCCGCGACTGGCGCCTACGGCTACGCGATGGCCAACAACTACAACGGCGTCCCGCGCCCCCCGGTGGTGTTCGTCCGCGACGGCGAGGCCCGCGTCGTCGTCCGCCGCGAGACCTACGCCGACCTCATGAGCCGGGACGTCGGGGACCGCTAGCCGTGGCCGCCTCGCAGAGCAGCACCTTCCGCGTCGGGCTGCTCGGGCACGGGACGGTCGGCTCCGCGTTCGCGGACGCGCTGCCGCGCCAGGCCGACCGCATCGCGCGCATGACCGGGCTGCGCCCCGAGCTGTCGGGCATCCTGACCCGCAGTCGCGGCTCCTTCGAGGAGATCCTGGAGGGGTCCGATCTCATCGTCGAGCTGATCGGCGGCCTGGAGCCGGCGCGCGCGTACCTGCTGGCGGCGATGCGGGCCGGCAAGCACGTCGTCACCGCCAACAAGCAGCTGCTCTCCCACCACGGCGAGGAGCTGTGGGAGGAGGCGCGCGTCCAAGGCGTGCAGCTGCGCTTCGAGGGCGCCGTGGCCGGCGTCGTCCCCGTCATCCGGGTGCTGCAGGAGTCGCTGGCGGGAGCCACGATCGACCGGGTGCACGGGATCGTCAACGGCACCACCAACTTCATCCTCACCGAGATGGCACGGACGGGGGAGACCTTCGCCGACGCCCTGACCGACGCCCAGCGCCTGGGCTACGCCGAGGCCGATCCCACCGAGGACGTCAACGGCAAGGACGCGGCGGCCAAGATGGCGATCATCGCCCGCCTCGCCTTCGAGACGCCCGTCCACATCGACCAGGTCCGCTACGAGGGCATCGAGCACATCCAGCCCGATGACCTCGAGTACGCCCGCGACCTGGGGCTGGGACTGAAGCTCATCGGCACCGCGGAGCGGGTCGGCACGGACGGGCTGTCGGTCACGGTCTACCCGGCGTTCCTGTACCCCGGGCACCCGCTGGCGTCGGTCAACGGTCCGTTCAACGCCGTCACCGTCGAATCCGAGGCGATCACGGAGATCACGATGTCCGGCCCGGGAGCCGGCGGTCCCCAGACCGCCTCAGCGGTCCTCGGGGACGTCATCAGCGCCATGATCCCGCCCGCCTCCACGCCTCCGGCGACGGAGTCGCTGCGGATCGTCACCGACGTGATGTCGTCCTTCTACCTCTACCTCGAGGTGGCCGACGAGCCCGGCGTGCTGGCGCGCGTCGCCCACGTCCTGGCAGAGCAGCAGGTGTCGGTGAAGTCGGTGGTCCAGAAGGGTCTGGAGGACCAGGCGCGACTGGTGATGGTGGTCCACCCGGTCCTGGAGTCCAAGTTCTTCGCGGCGATGGCGCAGATCGCGGCGCTGTCGGCGATGCGGGCGCCCCCGAGGGCCATCCGCGTCATCGAGGAGGAGTTCGTGTGACGAAGTAGGATCCTCCGCGCCATGCGTGCCGTGCAGATCACCGACCTCTCCGGTCCGGCCACCGCCCTGCAGATCAACGACGTTCCCGAGCCTCCCCGAGAGCACCCGATGACCCCGGGCAGCGGCGTCATCGTCGACGTCAAGTCCGCCGGGGTCTCCTTCCCCGAGCTGCTCCAGACCCGCGGCGAGTACCAGATCAAGCCCGACCTCCCGTTCGTCCCCGGCTCGGAGGTCGGCGGCATCGTCCGCGAGGTCCACGGTGAGGCGCACGTCAAGCCGGGCGACCGCGTGGCCGCCTTCTGCATGCTGGGCGCGTGGGCGCAGCAGACGGTGGCGCCGACGTACTTCACCTTCAAGATCCCCGACGACTGGGACTTCGCCCAGGGCGCGGCGCTCGTCCTCAACTACCACACCGCCTACTTCGCGCTGATCGCCCGGGGGCGGCTGGCCGAGGGCGAGACCGTCGTCGTCCACGGCGCCGCCGGCGGTGTCGGCACCGCCACGCTCCAGGTGGCCAGGGCTTGGGGCGCCCGCACCATCGGAGTGGTCTCCTCAGACGCCAAGGAGGAGGTGGCCCGCCAGGCCGGCGCCGACGAGGTCGTCCGCGCCGGCGGCCCCTGGAAGGACGAGGTGAAGTCACTCACCGACGGCGGCGCCCACGTGGTCATCGACCCCGTCGGCGGCGATCGCTTCACGGACAGCCTGCGCTGCCTGAGAGAGGGCGGCCGCGTCGTGGTGGTGGGCTTCACCGGCGGGTCGATCCCGGAGGTTCGCGTCAACCGGCTGCTGCTCAACAACACCGAGGTCATCGGCGCGGGCTGGGGCGCCTCGGTGCTCGGCTGGCCCGAGCGCACCGAGCGGATCGGCCGCGCCATCGAGGGCCTGATCGAGGCCGGCCAGGTCCGGCCGGTCATCGGCGCGCGCTTCGGACTGCATCACGCGGCCGACGCGCTGGCCCTGCTCGACGAGCGCGGCGCCACCGGCAAGGTCGTCCTCGACCTCGAGTGAGCCGCGGCCCCGGCCTCCTGGAGCCGCGATGGCTCCTGGCCCGGCGTCTGCCATCCTCGTGCCCGCGATGCATGGACTGATCGAGCGCTACCGCGAGCGCCTCCCGTTCGAGGCCGACGATCCCGTCGTCTCGCTGGGTGAGGGCAGCACGCCGCTGATTCTCGCCCCCCATCTCTCCGAGCGCGTCGGGGCCGAGGTGTGGTGCAAGCTCGAGGGCCTGAACCCCACCGGCTCCTTCAAGGACCGTGGGATGACCTGCGCGGTCTCGGCGGCCGTCCGCGAGGGCGCCGAGGCCATCGTGTGCGCCTCCACGGGCAATACCGCGGCCAGTGCGGCCGCCTACGCCGCCCGCGCCGGCCTGCGCTGCGCCGTGATCGTGCCCGATGGCAAGATCGCCAGCGGGAAGCTGGCCCAGGCGCTCATGCACGGGGCGCGGGTGATCGCGCTGAACGGCAACTTCGATGTGGCGCTCAAGCTCGTGCGCCAGCTCACCGCCGCTCACGCGATCTCGCTCGTCAACTCGGTCAACGAGTTCCGTATGGAAGGCCAGAAGACAGCGGCCTACGAGATCGCCGAGGAGCTGGACTCAGAGCTTGACGCGCTCTGCATACCGGTCGGCAACGCCGGCAACATCACGGCGTACTGGCGCGGCTTCTCAGACACGGACTGCCGCCCGCGGATGCTGGGCTTCCAGGCGGCCGGGGCGGCGCCGTTGGTCCACGGCGCTCCCGTCGAGCACCCCGAGACCGTGGCCAGCGCGATCCGCATCGGCAACCCCGCCCGCTGGGAGGACGCCATGAACGCCATGACCGCCTCCGGCGGCGCCGTCAACGCCGTCACCGACGAGCAGATCCTGTCGGCGTACCGCATCCTGGCCGCCGACGAGGGGATCTTCTGCGAGCCCGCCTCGGCGGCCAGCGTCGCCGGCCTGCTCGCCTACGGCGCCGGCGACGCGCGCCGCGTGGCCTGCGTGCTCACCGGCAACGGGCTCAAGGATCCCCAGACCGCCATGTCGCAGGTCGGCGGCGTCGTTCCCTGCGGCGCTGAGCTCGCCGCGCTCGAGCGCGCGGTGCTCGGCCCCTCCCGGTCATGA
>JBAQGP010000908.1:0-5562 GCA_049287845.1 Solirubrobacteraceae bacterium
GCAGCCGACCCAGCTCCACAACGTCGTGCGCCACGCCAAGCACGTAGCGATCCGGCCGGATCACGACCGCGGCCGCGTCATAGGTCGCCAGGACAGGCCCCACGAGCTCCGCCGGCTCGGCGACAACCACCACGTGAGGCATCGCCGGGACGGTCAACGCCAGATCGGTCCGGGCGATCACGCCAAAGCCCAGCCCGACGATGTCGTCCAGGCGACGCGCATCGGAACGCCGGGGCTGCGGCGAGAGCGTTCCCGCCGGTTCCGGCGCGTGCCCGTGAAGCCCCGGTCCCAGCCGCGGCATGATCGGCGCCAGCTCCCGCGATCCGGCGAGGATCCGTGAGTCGCGCTCCGCGGCTGCCGCCGGATCGACCGCGGTCACGATCTCGCCGATTCGCGTGGCCTCCCCAATCCAAGCTCGGGCGTGCGGCGAGCGCTCGATCTGGTAGCTATCGAGGAGGTCGTCGCCCGCCTCGCCGCGCAACACCCAGCCGAGCTTCCACGAGAGGTTGGCGACGTCCCGGATCCCCGAGCACAGCCCCTGGCCCATGAACGGGGGCTGCACATGCGCAGCATCGCCGGCGAGCAGCACGCGGCCGTTGCGCCACCGGTCGGCGAGCAGCGAGTGGAAGGTGTAGATGACGGCACGCTCGATGTCGGCGTCGTCAGGCGTGATCCAGCTCTCCAGCAGGCGGAAGACGGCGGCCGGCGTCGTCAGCTCCGCAGGGTCGTCACCGGGCATGACCTTCAGCTCCCACCGGAGCCACGGCGCGAGGCCGCGCCAGTAGTGGGGTCGGGACGGCCAGCAGAACAGCGTGCCCTCCCGCGGAAGGTCGAGCTCACGCGTGGGGGCGGCGTCGACGACGAGATACGGCTGATCTGGGGCCAGGCACTCGAAGCGCGCGCCGATTCTGGCGCGCACCGACGACGAGGCGCCGTCGCAGCCGATGACATACCGCGCTGTCACGCGCCGCTGCTCGCCGGATGCCAGGTCCCGCACGTCGACCCAGGCGTGGCTCTCGTCCTGGCCGACCGCTGTCACCTCGTGCGCCGAATGCAGCGCCACGTTGGGAAAGCGCTCCAGCCCGTCCCGGAGCAGGCGCTCGAGCGTCGGCTGATACATCCGGTAGGTCACTGACCACCCCTGGGGGCCGAACGCCTCGCGGTTGTCCATCGCCAGCAGCGTCGTGCCCGCTTCGTTCTCCAGTCTCAGTCCGACACCCGGAGACACCGTCGGCTCGATCACGCCGGACAGCCCGGCTGCCTGGAAGATGCGCATCACCTCGTCGTCGAACGTGCCGGCACGAGGGGAGTGGCCGGCGGCCGGCTCACGCTCAAACCCGGCGGCACTCACCCCATGGACGCCAAGGAGATTGAGCAGGGTGACGCCGACCGGGCCGCCGCCAACGACGGCCACGTCGCATTCGATCTCGCTCATATCACTCCCTCCGCGCGCAGCCCCGCGCGCTCGTCGTCGCTCATCCCCAGCAGCTCGCCGTATACGTCGTCGTTGTGCTCGCCCAGGCGCGGCCCCGTGCTGCGGATCCGCCCGGGCGTGCGCGACAGTGGCGGCAGGACGCCGGGCATCCGGATCGGCCCGAGCTCCTCGTCGAGCACTGTCTCGATCATTCCGCGCGCCTGCACGTGCGGATCCGCCAACAGGTCGGCGACGCCCATCACCGGCGCCGCGCTCACCGCATGGCGGTCGAATGCCTCCATAACCTGTGTCAGCGTCCGCTGCGCGATCCAGCCGCCCACGATTTCGTCGACCTCGTCCACGCGCTCCACCCGCGCCCGGGCGGTCGAGAACCGCGGGTCGTCGGCGAGCTCCGGACGACCGATGGCCGCAAAACACCGTCGCGCGATCGCCTCGGTGGACGCGGCCACCGCGATCCAGCGCCCGTCGGACGTGGCATAGACGTTGCGGGGCGCATTGGCGTAGATGCGCGAGCCGCACCGCCGCAACTGCACGCCCAGCTGGTCATACAGGGTTGTCAGCGGGCCGAGGATGGAGAACAGCGGCTCCAGCAGGCTGACGTCGATGCACTGCCCGACCTCGCCCCCGGCGGCGTCGCGCCAGTACAGGGCGTTGAGCACGCCGAAGGCGGCGTACAACGCGGCCACTGCGTCGGCGAGTGCGAACTGCGGCAACGTCGGCGGCCCATCGGGCTCACCCGTGAGGTCGGCGTACCCGCTCATCGCTTCCACCAGCGTGCCGAACCCAGGGCGATCTCGGTACGGGCCCGTCTGCCCGAAGCCAGACACGAGCACGACCACGAGCCGTGCGTTGACCGCGGCCAAGTCCTCATAGGTCAGCCCGTACCGGCGCAGCGTCGGCGGGCGAAAGCTCTGGATGACGACGTCGCTCTGCGCCGCCAGCCGCCGGAACACGTCCTGTCCCCGGGCCACGCGCAGGTCGAGCGTCACCGACTTCTTGTTGCGGGCCAGCACCTTCCACCCGAGCGGCACGTCGTCTTTGCGCGGGCCGTAGAACCGGTACGGGTCACCGCGGCCCGGTTGCTCGACCTTAATCACCTCCGCGCCGAAGTCACCCAGCAGCTGGGCGATGAACGGCCCGGCGACGACCTGCCCGCCGTCCACGACGCGGATCCCGCTCAGTGGCAGCGTCATGCCGATGCCTGCTCCAGCAGCCGCCGCGCGCGACGGACCATGGCGTAGTCAACGAGCTTGCCACGGTGGCGGATCGCGCCCTGGCCCACTCGCTCGGCCTCGGCGAAGGCGTCCAGCAGGCCGCGCGCGGTCTCGATCTCAGCGGCGCTCGGCGTGTGCGCGCGGTGGATCATCGCCAGTTGGCGGGGGTGGACAGCGGTGCGGCCGGTGTAGCCCAGTCGCCGCCCGAACGCTGTGTCCTGGGCAAACCCGGCCTCGTCCTCCAGGTCGGCGAACACGCTGTCGAGAATCACTTGCAGCCCGGCGGCGCGGGCGGTGAACAGGACGCGCGAGCGGACGTAGAGCATCTCCTCGCCTTCCAGTGTCCAGGTCACGCCCAGATCGCTGCACAGGTCGCCGCCGTCAGCGCCGTTGAAGTTCGTGCCCAGCACCCGCGGGCTGGCGACGAGAATGTCGTGCAGCCGCCGGACGGCCGCTGCCGATTCGGCGGCTGGCATCAGTCGGACCGATCCAGGCGCCAGGCCTCGCTCGGCCTCCAGCCGCGCCAGCCGCTCGTCGGCCGCGCGCACCTCGTCGGGATGCTCGACCTGGGGGAGCGTCACCGCCGACAGCCCGGGTCGCACGACCGCCTCCAGGTCGCCGTCGAACTCCGGTCGCCGCACCGAAACCGGCCGCACGAACACGGGCAGCGGCGGGCCGCTGTCGAGGTAGCGCGCGATGTGATCGCGCGCCGAGTCGTGCTCGGCGGGGGGGACCGAGTCCTCAAGATCGAGCGAGACTGCGTCGGGACCGTACCCCGCGGCCTTGGCGATGCGGTCAGGCCGGTTGCCGGGGACAATGAGCGTCGAGCGCAGCCTCATGTCAACCCGGCTGTCCCTTCACGCGGACGAGCACCTCGTTGACGTCGACGTGATCGGGCTGCGCGATCGCCCACAGCACGGTGGCGGCGACGTCGTCGTCGGCGAGCGTCTCCGGATGGGGCCAGGCGGCTCGGCTCGGCCAGAAGCCGGTGTCGACAATTCCCGGCTCGATGACAGTCACCCCCACCCCCTGCTCACGGACCTGCTGGCGCACGCTCTCGCCTAGGGCGGTCACCGCCCACTTCGTGGCTCCGTACAGGCTGCCCGGCATCGCCTTGCGCCCGGTCACGCTGCCGGTCAGCACCAGGCGCCCGCGGCTCTGAATGAGCGCCGGCAGCGTCGCCTTGATCGTCAGCGCCACCCCGAGCACGTTGGTCATCACCATCTCCGACCAGCGCTCCGGGTCGCCGCTGAGCAGATCGCCGTCGGCGCCGATGCCGGCGTTGGCGAACGCGACGTCGAGACCGCCCAGCGCTGCGACCGCATCGGCGACTGCGGCCTGCAGCGACACCCAGTCGCGGACATCGGCGATCGCCCCGGTGATCGTCCCGGCCCCCACTCCGCCCCCGTCCAGCATGGCGTCCAGGCGCTCCCGGCTGCGCCCGGTCACGTAGACGCGGTGACCGGCGGAGGCCGCCGCCCGCGCGGTCGCGGCGCCGATCCCGCTCGTGCCGCCGGTGATGAAGAACGACCGGGCGAGCGAGGTCACAGGTCCCTCAGCTGCGGCACGACCTGCTCGCCGAACAGGTCCAGCGAGTGGATGGCCTTGTCATGCGGCAGCCGGTCAGCGGTGAAGATGAGGTCGCAGACGCCGTAGCCGATCAACTGCGCCCCCGCCCGGATCTGTCGCGCGACCGTGGCCGGGCTGCCGTAGTACTCCGGCATCGAGCCCGGCCCCGGGGGGTGGTGGCTGAACCCGGAGGGGCCGAACACCGCGCCGAGGATCTTCTCATTGGCGGGCTGCTTCTCGGGCGGCGGGACAAGCGGGCCCAGCACGTCGCCGAGCTCGTACTGGCGCGCGTCGGCCTCCGCCTGCTCGTCGGTGTCGGCGACGTAGACGCGCGCACGGAACAGGATGTCATCGGCGGTCGGCTGCCACCCGTGCTCCGCCGCCTCCTCTCTGAAGATGCCCGCGAGCTCCGCTGCCCGCTCCGGAGTGTTGAGGAACGACAGCCCGCAGATCGCCCGCCGTCGCGCCGCCCGTCGCGCCGAGTCCGGGCTGGTCCCCGCGAGCATGAGCGGCGGGCGCGGCTGCTGGATCGGCTGGGGCCACACCGACACCGTGCGGTACCGGTAGAACCGGCCCTGCCATCCGAACGGCTCGGGCTCACTCCAGGCCCGCAGCACCAAGTCCAGGCCCTCCTCGTACATGGCGCGGCTCTCCGCCGGGTTGGTGCCGTAGGTGAGGAACTCATTCGGAATGCCGCGGAGAAACCCGACGACGGCGCGGCCACCCGAGACGGTGTCGAGCATCGACACCTCCTCCGCGGTCCGGACCGGGTCGGTGAGCGGCAGGACGGGTCCGAGCACCGCCACTTTGACGTCCGGATAGCGCTGGCTGACGGCGGCCGCCATGACCACCGAGTTTGGGGCCAGCTGGGCCTGGGAGTAATGATGCTCGGCGACCGTGAGCCAGTCGAAGCCGTGCTCGGCCGCCACGTCGAAGAGCTCAAAGCCCTTCGCCATCGAATCGGCGCCGATCACTGGATCCCAGCAGCGCGGGGGGGTCGGCCATCCGTAGGGCAGCCCCGTGCCCTGGTACCTCATAGGGTTGAAGATCGAGAACTTCACCGTGTCGCTCCCGTCGCTAGGGGTTGAGCAGCGCGCTGGTGGCGGTGACTAGGAACGCTTCCTGACGCGCGGCGAAGTCGCCGACGACCTCAGCCACCGCCTCGGGGCGGTCGAATTGCATCTCGTGCGCCGCCTCGTAGACGTAGACGATGTAGGCGTTGACAAGCAGCCGCTTGTAGAGCGGTGCGATGGTCGGGGAGATGAGTCCGTCGCAGGTGCCGAACAGGACCAAGACCGGCAGCGTCAGCGTCCGCATCCGCTCCATCAGGGCGGGATCCTGGTT
>JBAQGP010000909.1:0-1678 GCA_049287845.1 Solirubrobacteraceae bacterium
GCGTCGCCGATGGCGGCGGCCACCGCGTCCGGGTCCTGGATCTCGCCTCGCACGAACCGGATCTGCGACGAGACGTCGCGAAGATTCTCCTCGCGACCCGCGTAGGTGAGGGCATCGAACACCGTGACCTCGTCGTCGTGCTCGCGGACGCGCAGCTCAACGAACGTCGACCCGATGAACCCGGCCGCCCCACAGACGAACAGCTTCATACACGCACGTCCGCGAGCTCGGACATGAACTGCGCCAGAGCGACGCGCCACTCCGGCAGCGCCGGCGCGCCGCGTTCCGACACCAGAACGCTGTTGGCCGGACGCCGGGCCGGCGTCGGATAGTCGTCACTGAAGATCGGCCGCACGGGACAGTCGACGCCCGCCGCGGCAACGATGGCGGCGGCGAACTCATACCAGGAGCAGCGGCCCGCTCCAGCCACGTGCAGGACGCCGAGCGTGCGCTGCTGCGCCAGCTCCACCAGCGCGGGTGCGAGATGGCCGGTGAACGTCGGACAGCCGATCTGATCAGAGACGACGGTCAGCTCAGGGCGCTGCGACGCGGCCCGCAGGATCGTCGTGGGAAAGCATCTGCCACCGGCTCCGAACAGCCACGCGGTGCGGACGATCGTGTGCCGGCCCGGGGCCACCGCGGCGACTGCCCGTTCGCCATGCAGCTTGGAGAGGCCGTAGGCGGAGATCGGCGCCACGGGATCTGACTCCACGTAGGCGGTGGGCTTCCCACCGTCAAAGACGTAGTCGGTGGAAACGTGGACGACCCATGCCCCGGCCGACTCGGCGGCCCTGGCGACGTTGCCGGCGCCCGCCCCGTTGATGGCGTTGGCGTCGTGCGCGCGGGACTCGGCGCCGTCGACATCGGTGAACGCGGCGCAGTTGATCACCGCGTCGGGGCCGGCCCGGAGGACCGCCGACGAGACGGCGTCGCCGTCGGTGATGTCGAGCTGCTCGCGGCCCAGCGGAACCGTCTCGTGACCACCCTGCTCGGCGGCACGCCGTACGTCGCGGCCGAGCATCCCCGCCGCCCCCGTGACCAGAATCCGCATGGCGCGAAGCCTAGACGCAGGGGGGAGAGATTGGCGTCGGGACCTCAACGTTGGGCCCCCCTGCGCATAATGTTTTTGTCAGGTGAGGGACGGTTTACGGGCCCATGTTTTGACCTCTGAGAAGTCGTTCGGCGGCTCTTTGGAAGATCAGAATGGTCCGTATGGGCGCGCAGACACGGTTCCTGTCGATCCGGCAGACGGCGGCAGCATCGGTCGCGGTGCTTGCCACACAATCGGTGCTCTTCGGGCTGCACGACATCGCGCACGTGCACCGGCACCTGGCGGCGACGGCGTATCCGGGGTTCCTGATCGGCCGCCACGCGCTCACCCTGATCCTCGGCGCCGCGCTGTTGGCGCTCACGCCGGGTCTGTGGCGGGGGACGCGCACGGCCGTCTCACTGACGATCATCGGGCTGGTGGCGCTGGCCGCGCTCAACGCCGGTCACGGCCACTTCGAACCGGCGACCGTCGAGGCGGGCCTGGCGCTGATGCTCGTCGCCGGTCGCGGCGCGTTCCCCTTGGGGTGCTCCAACCGTCCACGTCCGGCGATCGTGCTCGCGGCGATGGGCTCCTGGGGCCTGGCGGCCGGCGCGATCCTCAGCGCGCCGGACGTCCGGCACACCGCGG
>JBAQGP010000910.1:0-2949 GCA_049287845.1 Solirubrobacteraceae bacterium
GGGTTGTCCTAGCCTTCGCCGCCGCTCGGCTCACGCCCCGCCTACGCGCACGACGCGAGCGCACGGCAGGGGCGGCCATCGAGGAGCAGCTGGAGGGTGCGGCGCTGCCAACAGCCGCAGCCGCCCCGTGTGGCAATCTCAACCACCACTTTGCGCCAAATCCGGATCCCGCCGCCGAGTTTTCCCGCTGGAGCACGCATCGCGGCCACTTTGCACCCAACCCGTCGTGCGAATTCGAGTTTGTCGCGGAAGGGTCGCTCAGAGGCCGCCAAGCCGGTCGGCGCACCCACCACCCCATCCTCCCCAGCAAGAAGAACCCTCGGTCCGTGCCACGCGCCCCAGCAGCAGCGCTTCCCCCGCCACCATCCCCCAGCCACCCCAGACACAAAAAGGGCGCCGCACGCGGCGCCGAGTCCCTCAGCGGGGGGAGGTGACCGCCCGCAACGCCGGTGGGCGACCGTTCTCGAGTACTACCAGCGCGGCCCGGGGCGGCCCGCAGGTGGCGATCCGGGCCCGAAGGCGGACACCGAAGGTGTTCCACGGGCGCACGAAGCTGCGCGCGGAGTCGGGGTCATCGCCGGCGGAGGCCTGGACGATCGCGGCGGCGAAGCCGGTCCGGCCCTGGGTCTCGGCGTCGGCCGGGACGAGCAGCTCGGCCACGGGACGGTCGATGGCGGCTTCCTCGGTGACGCCAAGCAGCGACTGGGCCTCGCGGGACATGGCCTGGACCGACATTGCCGAGTCGACCACGAGGAAGGCGTCCTTGCTGGACGGGACGGCGTCCTCGCGAGCCTCGAGCAGCAGGCCGAGTCCGCACGAGGTGCAGACACGGGCCGTCGGAGGCGGCGCGGAGCCATTGGGGGACGGTGCCGCGCAATGGCCACAGAACCACAGCCAGTTTGCGGTGGAGTCGAGCCCACCTTCTACGAGTTTCAGTGCCGGTTTTTGGATCATGGACGTGAAAAGAGGATGTGACGGCTTCGCCGTTCCCCTGCATCCTCCCTCCCTTGCGGAGGAAGTCTACGAAAGGGATCGGACGAGCGCAAGGAACCTTGATTGGTTTCTCGCTTTTTGGACCAACGGCGAGCGGAGAGGGGGGGATTCGAACCCCCGAACGAGGTTAACCCCCGTTACGCGATTTCCAGTCGCGCCCGTTCAGCCGCTCCGGCACCTCTCCAGGGTGGAGGGAGCGTAGCGTGGCGGGCGGTTACCAGCGCTCAGATCTGCCATCTCCCGCCGCGCAGCAGCGGGATCTCATCGCCACCAGACAACACTCCGGTGACGGCGACCTCGTCGCTCCCGATCATGAAGTCGGTGTGGATGACGCTCCTGTTGGCACGCTCGACGTCGGCCGCGTCGCCCACCCCCGCCACGTAGCCGTGGCCCAGGGCGATGTGGCTGGCCGCGTTCTCGTCCAGGAGCGTGTCGAAGAACACCGTCCCCAAGGGTCCGATCCGGCCCTCGCGGTCCACGAGCGCCAGCTCGCCGAGCCGCGCGGCGCCGTCGTCGGCGGCGATCATCCCCCGGATCACCTCGGCGCCCTGATCGGCATCGACCTGGACCGCGCGCCCGCCCTCGAACCGGACCTTCAGCCCGGTCACCGTGGTCCCGGACGTGAACAGCGGCTTGGTCGAGGTCACCTCACCTTCGACGCGCTCGGGGTCCGGGGTGGTGAACACCTCCTCGGTGGGGATGTTGGGCTGGTGCTCGATGCCGTCGGCGGTCTGGAAGCGGGCCGCCAGCCAGGTGCTGGACGGCAGCAGCCCGATGCTGAGGTCGGTCCCCGGCCCCTGAAACCGCACCCGGTCGAGCTTGAGCTCGTCCAGCGCGCCACTCACGCGCTTGAGCTCGTCCAGCCGGCTCTCCCACGCCGCCACCGGGTCGGGCTCGTCGAGCCGGGTCACGTGCGCGATCTCTGACCACAGCCGCTCCAGCGCGGCCGGGGGCTCGAGCCGGGGGTAGACGAGCGACGCCCATGCCGGGGTCGGGCACGGGACGATCGTCCAGTTGGTGGTGGCATCGTTGAGGACCTTCATCGCCTCGGGGACCCGTGGCAGCCGGTCGAGGCTGATCAGCTCGGGGTCGACGTCGTCGAGCGCGTGCGGCGCCACCGGCCCCGACAGCGAGACTCGTGCGGCGCGATGCTCGCCCAGCGCCAGGACTCGCTCGCCCAGCCATGGCGGGACGTAGCCCAGCGTGTCGCGAGCCGCATGCAACGCCCGGGCGCGCTTGAAATACACGTCGAACACGGTGAGATCGACGAACCTGGCGCCGGCGGCGTACGCCGCCTCTGCGACCGCCCGCGACATGGCTTCCTTCCCCGGTTCCGAGGACACCGCGACGATCTGCCCGGGCTGTACGTTGGCACCCAGCCGGACCGCCAGCGTGGCCATCGCAGTGGTGTAGTGCTCGGCGTCGGTCATCGCCACATCATTCCCGATCGGGCCGCGTGGCGGCGGCGCCATGGTCGGGGGCCAGCAGGATCCCGGGGTTGAGGACCCCCACCGGGTCCAGGGTGCGCTTGACCGCCCGCAGCACCTCGATACCCAGTGCCCCCACCTCGCGGGAATAGGGCTCGCGGTGATCAGTGCCGACGCCGTGGTGATGGGTGATCGAGCCGCCCGCGGCCAGGATCGCCTCGCCGGCGGCACGCTTGGCGGCCTCCCATTGGGCGATCGGATCCTCGAGCTGGGCGCACGCCACGGTGAAGTACAGCGATGCGCCCGTCGGATACACGTGGGAGATGTGGCACAGCACCGCCGGCGGGGTCCCCAGGTCTGTGAGCGTGTCGCGCAACGCGGTGGCCACCGCCCGATAGAGCCCCGTCAGCGCCGCCCAGAACGTCACGGTCTCGAGCGTCTCCACCAGCGCCCCGGCGTCCAGCAGCGCGTCGCGGAGGTACGGGCCGCGGTAGCGCCCGGCGACCCACGCGTCGCCGGCCCCGCGCAC
>JBAQGP010000911.1:0-1784 GCA_049287845.1 Solirubrobacteraceae bacterium
GGGTACGCGGGCGCGCCGACGAGGGCCTCTGGTCCCCCATCGGCCCACGTCAGCGGATATAGGCCCGGGGGGCCTAGATCCATCTGGACCCCCCGGAGAGTCAGGGAAGTGGGGGCACACTCGCCCGACCCGCGGGACGAGAACTGCTCTCGTCCCAAGCTTGCTGAGCTTTCATTATGGCAAAGCTGAGAGCCGAAAAGGAAGTTCTTCGACCAACCTCTCGCTCCTCCCCGCGTTCATGTAGGTGCAAACCACGCCGGCGGAGCGTGCGACAGCTTTGCGTTCGGGCGACAGCCCGAACGCTGGTGATGGTTGTGGGGGCACCGCGTCCCGGGGGCCAGGAGGGCCCCCCGGGGCGCAGTCCTGTGTCCGCAGACACGCCCGACACGATGCGATCTCGGGCCCCGCGGTCATGAGGCGAACGTCTGACCGCGACCTGACTGGACTCTGACGTCCGAGTGGCCCACACTGTGCGCATGGGGGATACGGCAACCGTCCTTGTGCGCCAGATGGCGGACCGGGGATCGGTGGTGGGCCAGTCCGACGACGAGCTCGTTGCCGGTGTGCGTGGCGGCGAGACGGCCGCCTTCGAGGAGATCTACGATCGCTACGCGCGCGGGATCCTGGCTTTCTGCGCACACATGCTGGGCAATCGGGAGGCCGCTGAGGATGCTCTGCAGCTGACCTTCGTCTCGGCCTACCGGTCGCTGCGAAACGGGGAGAACAGCATCGCGCTGCGGCCGTGGCTGTACACGATCGCGCGCAACCGCTGCCTCTCGGAGCTGCGCGCCCGACGCGACGCGATTCGCGTCGACGAGCTGACCACCGACCCGCCGGTGTTCGAGGGTCTCGCCGATCAGGTCCAGCGCCGGGAGGATCTGCGCGAGATGCTGGACGACATGCGCCGGTTGCCCGCCGATCAGCGCGCCGCGCTGGTCCTGTTCGAGCTCGGGGATCACCCCCAGAGGGACATCGCCGGTGTGCTGGGCGTCCGCACCGAGAAGGTCAAGGCGCTCGTCTTCCAAGCGCGTGAGGCGCTCGTCCGGGGGCGGCAGGCCAGGCAGCACCCGTGCGGGGACATCCGCGAGCAGCTGGCGATGATGGAAGGGCACATTCCGGCGCGCAGCCTCCTGCGCGCCCATATCGAGCGTTGTCCCGGCTGTCAGTCCTTCGAGCACGAGGTGCGTCACCAGCGGGCGGCCCTGGCGATCATCCTGCCGGTGGCGCTGGCCGGCGAGCTCAAGACCTCGATCCTCGGCTCCGTGCTGCACGGCGGCGGCGCGGTCGCCTACGGAACCAGCGCCGTCGTCGGGGGTGCTTCGGCTGTCGGCGGGGTGTCAGCCATCGGTGGCGCCACGGCGGTCAGCGGGATCGGAGGAGGGGTCGGCGCGGTCTCCGCTGTCACAGCGGGCGGCATCGCGAGCGCCGGCGCCGGTGCAATGGCGACGCCGCTGGTGGCGGCGGCCACGGGGCTCACGGCCATCGGCGAGTCCGTCGGCGTCGGCGGTCTGAGCGCGACCGGCGTGGTGGCGAAGATCCTGACCGCGGCGACCATCGCCACCGTCGCAGCGAACACGGGGCACAGCGGCCGGCCCTTGCTTCACGCGACGGCCGCGCCCCCGATCACCCGCGAGAGACTGCTGGCCCCCGTGCCCGTACGGCAGCTGGGCTCCGTGCCCGCACGGCCGTCCGCACGCACCAACGGCCGGACGGCCGGGCCGCTCGGCACCCCCGCGCCGGGCACGGTGACGTCCACCCCGGTCGGCCTTTCGTCATCCCCGGCT
>JBAQGP010000912.1:0-4542 GCA_049287845.1 Solirubrobacteraceae bacterium
GGCCCCCACGCGTCATGACCCCTCCGAGGCCCCCACGCGACATGACCCCTCCGAGGCCCCCACGCGTCATGACCCCTCCGAGGCCCCCACGCGTCATGACCCCTTCGAGGCCCCCACGCGTCATGACCCCTCCGAGGCCCCCACCGGCCATGATGCCTCCGAGGCGCCAACGAGACGCGCGCGGCCCCGGAGCATCGGCGCCCCCAGCGGGCCTCCTGATCCGAGCGCCGCCGTCGCGTCCCGACGAAGCCGGCCGCTTGACCGGCGCGAGATCCAGGAGCTCGACATCGCCGAGCCTCCGACCGCGAGACTGGGCCGGGCGGGCCCCGCCGCGCCGTCCTCGGAGGCAGAGTCCGGGCCCGAAGCGCCCGCCCGCCCCGAGATCAACCCCTGACCACGATCGAGACGCGCATCGCGTGCCCGTGGTCCCGGCGCCACCGGCAGGGACGTGTGCGATCCGCGGACCCGTCTCCGCCCGGACCTCGTCAGGAGTGCGCGGCGCTCAGGTCACGTGGCTGAAGCCGAACGCGAAGTACGCGCTGACGCCCCCGATGATCAGTATCCCAGTGAGAATCAGCGTCTTGGAGCTGATGATGTGGCCGAAGACGCCGATGACCAGCCCGAAGATGAGCACCGCGATGAGGGCATGGAAGGTAGCCTGCTGTGCGGCGATGAGGAGGATCACGGCCATGGAACCCTATATTTGAGGGTCGCGCCGTGCTCCGGACCGTCCGGCGAGGCGCGCTCCTGTCAACGCTGCTGATCCCATGACCGCCACCGCCCCCCAGCCCCAGTCGGCCTCCGACGTCGCCGATGGCCTGCGCGGCGCCGGGTACCTGCCGGGAGAGTCCACCGCGCTGGTCGCGTTCCTGGCCACCAAGCTGGGCAAGCCGGTGCTGGTGGAGGGCCCGGCCGGCGTCGGCAAGACCGAGCTGGCCAAGGCGCTGTCGCGCTATCTCGGGCGCACCCTCGTGCGCCTGCAGTGCTACGAGGGCCTGGACGAAGCCAAGGCCCTGTACGAGTGGAACTACCGCAAGCAGTTGCTGCGCATCCAGAGCGAAGCCGGGGACACCGGTTGGCAGCACGTCCAGGACGACATCTTCAGCGAGGAGTTCCTGCTCCCGCGGCCGCTGATGACCGCGATCTCCTCCCCGGACCCGGTGGTCCTGCTCATCGACGAGATCGACAAGACCGACCAGGAGTTCGAGGCCATGCTGCTCGAGCTCCTCTCTGATTTCCAGATCTCGATCCCGGAGCTGGGACGGATCGAGGCTCGCACGCAGCCTGTGGTGCTGCTCACCTCCAACAACACCCGCGAGCTGACCGAGGCGCTCAAGCGCCGCTGCCTGTATCTGTGGCTCGACTACCCCGACATCGAGCACGAGCTGGAGATCGTCCGCCTGCACTCACCCGAGCTCGACGCCCAGGTGGCGCGCCGGCTGGTGGAGATCGTCAACCAGGTCCGCGACCTGGACCTCAAGAAGCCCCCGAGCATCGCGGAGTCGATCGACTGGGCCCGCGCCCTGCTCCTGCTCGGCGCCAACGACATCGACGCCGACATGTTCCGCCAGACGATGAGCGTGATCGTCAAGCACCGCACCGACCTGGACACAGTGGCAGAGCGCGTCGGGGTCAAGCTCGACGCGGCCACCGACACGCGGCCGGCCGCCTAGCCCTCGCGCGCCGCCCGCCGATGCCCGCGCCCCCCCAGGGAAAGCTCTACGCCAAGATCCCGGACCGTGGGCCCGGCGGCTTCGACGGCCAGCTCCTGGCCTTCGCCGAGGAGCTGCGCGACGAGGGGATGGCCGTCGGCACCTCGGAGCTGCTCGATGCCTTCGCGGCGCTGACCGAGATCGGCTGGACGGTGCAGGAGGACTTCAAGGAGGCCCTCGCGGCCACGCTGGCCAAGTCCCCCGACGACCGCCACACCTTCGAGCTGGTCTTCGACCGCTTCTTCTTCCGCGCCGCCGAGGCCGAGGCGGCCCGGTGGGAGATCTCCGAGGCCGCGGGCCAGAGCGGGCAGTCCCTGGATCTCGACCTCGACGCGTTGCGCCAGCAGATCGCCGCGGCGCTGCGCGAGGGCTCGGACGCGGCCATGCGCGACCTCGCGCGACTGGCCATCGCGGCGTTCGGGCGGGGCGAGGGCTCAGGCGTGCTCGGCGTCGACGTCCAGCGCATCCGCAGAGCATTGGGGTTGCGCACAGAGCCCCAGCCCGACCTCTCAGAGGACGATCCTCGCCGTGACGGCGTCCCTCGCGACCAGCTGCGGCGCTTCGAGCAGCACCTCCGGCGCGAGCTCGAACGGGCGTTGATCGAGCGCACCGCGAGCCTGCCCCCCAAACGACCCCTGACCGACCTCGACCGCGCGCTGCCCACCGGTCCCATCCAGGACCTGGCGGCGGTGCACCGCGTCGTGGCCCAGCTCAAGCGCCGCCTGGCCTCTCAGGGCCATGAGCTCAAGGGTCGCAAGCGCCATGCCCACGTCGACGTGCGGCGCACCATGCGGGCGTCGCTGCAGACCGGCGGGGTGCCGATCGAGCTCAAGTACCGGCCGCGGCGGCCCCGGCGCCCGGAGATCTTCGTCCTGTGCGACGTGTCCACCAGCGTCACCAGCGCCAGCACGTTCTTCCTCAGCGTGCTGCACGCGCTGCACGACTCCTTCCGCAAGCTCCGGTCGTTCGTGTTCATCGAGCGGATCTCCGAGGTGACCGAGGTGTTCGAGCGCGAGCGCGACTTCCGCGCCGCCTCAGAGGCGGTGTCCCGCGACGCCGGCGTGGCCGACATCTCGGGCTACACCGACTACGGGCGCGTGTGGACGGAGTTCCTCACCGAGATCGAGGATGAGCTGCACCCGCGGGCGACGGTCATCGTCCTCGGCGACGCCCGCACCAACGGCCGGCCTCCTCGCGACGACGTGTTCGCCGCCATCACCGCCAAGGCCGGGCGCACGTTCTGGCTCAACCCCGAGCCCAAGCTCTACTGGAACTATGGCGACTCGGTGATCGCCGCCTACGCGGAGCACTGCACCGTCTTCGAGTGCTGGCGGACCGACCAGTTGGAGGACTTCGTCAAGGCGCTGACCCAACCCCTGCAGGTGGTGTGACCCTCGCCCGCCCCGCAACTTGCGGGGCATTGCAGGTGTCTCGCTGACGTGGGTCGTTTCCGGATCCTGATCGTCATGGCGCTGGCGGCGACGGCCCTGGCCGTGCCGGTGACCCGTGCCGGCGCGGCGACGTCGGTCATCACGGTCAGCCACAGCCGGCTGCTGCGCGATGGCCTGCCGTGGGTGCCGCGCGGGGTGCAGATCGTCGGGCTGGTGGCACCCGACGGCGCGCTCAGCGGCAAGTACGTGGCCGCCCATCAACAGTTCGGCTACGCCGAGCTGCAGGCGGCGGTCGCCGCTCACGCCGATCTCGTCCGCTTCCAGGTCAGCCAATTCGGGCTCGATCCGCAGGGCCCGCTGTACTCCGCGGCCTACCTCGACGAGGTGGCCAATGCGGTGCAGACCGCGCGCGGGCTGGGGCTCGCGGTGATCCTCTCGCTCCAGGCGCAGCCGCCGGCCGGCGAGCCCACGCGGTGTCCCCTGCCGGACGCGGGAGCCCGGCGAGCGTGGGAGTCGCTGTCGGCGATGTTCGCGGGCGATGGCGACGTCATGTTCGAGCTCTACAACGAGCCCGGCGTCTCGGCCACCCCCGGCGGCTGGATCCAGTGGCGCGCCGGCGGCGAGATCATCTACCCCGCCGGCGCCTGCCAGGCGGTGGGCATGCAAGCGCTCATCAACGACATCCGGGCGCGGGCGCCGCAGAACGTCATCGTCGTCCCCAGCCTCAATGGCGAACAGTCGCTGGCGGGACGGATGCACGTGATCGACCCCTCGCATCGCTCGAATCCACAGCTGGCCTACGGCGTCCACTATCCGTCGCTGACCCGCGGCATCACGTCCTGGGACAGGGCCTTCGGCACCGCCAGCGCGGCGATCCCGGTGATCGTGACCGAATGGGACGCCAACTCGACCACCAACTGCGTCCCCCACGCGCCGGCGACGGCGCAGGTCCTGCTCGATTACCTGGCCAGCAAGCGCATCGGCGTGGTGGGCTTCGCCTTCGACCTGCCGGGCACGATCGTGGTCGACTCCACCTTCACGCCCACGAGCTACGCGGG
This sequence comes from Solirubrobacteraceae bacterium, assembly GCA_049287845.1. Taxonomy (GTDB): domain Bacteria; phylum Actinomycetota; class Thermoleophilia; order Solirubrobacterales; family Solirubrobacteraceae; genus Palsa-465. The sequence goes on from JBAQGP010000912.1 coordinate 4,162, forward strand.
GTTCGCCTGCGGGGTGCCGAACGGCGGCCCCGGCCAGATCCTCTTTCAGAACTTCGCGGCCGAGGCCCAGGCCGGTGACGGCACCGAGCCCGACCCGGCCCCGGCGTGGATCGTCAGCGCGAACCTCCTCTCCCGGCTCGGAATCGCGGCCCACGACACCGCCGCGCACTTCTTCAACACGCCGCGGACGTTCGTGACCGGCGCGAGCGCGAGCTCGCTCGCCCTGCTGGGCATGAGCTCGGCGGTGCCGGCGGCGAGCTTTACCGACGAGGCCAGGCTGGCCGCCGCCGTCACCCGAGGTCGCGTTGCGCCGGGAACCGCCGCGGTGCTCTACGCCGCCGGAGCGAGCGCCGCCACGCCGGTGGCCCAGCAGCGCAATCC
>JBAQGP010000913.1:0-2426 GCA_049287845.1 Solirubrobacteraceae bacterium
GCCAGCGGGTGGCGTTCTCAGCGAATTCGACCCTGCCGACGGCCGGCGAGTTCCACAAAAGGCCATAACCACGATCGGAGAGAACGAACGGTATGCTCACCTCCCCGTTGCGCTGGGTGAGGTCAAGCGCGAGGCCTTTGAGGTTGAGCTTGCCGTGCGTGCGCTGCCCGAGTCCGAAGAGGCGCTCGCCGTCGTAGGCCGTGAACTGCTGGTGGATCTCGTACGCGCCGGAGCGATTGCCTGCGAAGACGCGGGCGCCTGGCATCCAGAAGTGCTCCCTGCTCTCGGCGAGAAGCTCGCTTCCGCCGCCCTCTCTGCTCCCGCCGCTCGTGCGGAAGGTGATCAGGGGTTCGGGATAGCTGGCGGCCGTGTCGAAGTCGACGTCCACGCGCAGGCGTCCGGTCGTCAGCGAAGCGCGCGTTCCGTCCGTGGTGACATGGACGCCGACGTCTCCGCTGGTACCAGGGGGCGGGTTTTCGGCGAGCGCGCCGGCGCTCTCGGCCGGGATGCGGTGCTGGGCCGCGCGCACGCGCACGCTGTCGGCGCCCCAGGCCTGGATGCGGATCACCTCGTGCCGGTGCCGCACCTCGAGGATGCCGTTGTCGTAGTGATAGCTCACCATGGCGGTGTTGTCCGTCCCGATGTCGAGCGGGCAGCACCGTGTCGCGCCGCCCGGATGAATGAAGACCTCGACTGCCTCTCGATGGCTGGTCCTAGTCCTTGACGGCGCCCGCGGTCACGCCGGCGGCGACGTAGCGCTGCGCGAGGACGAGCAGCACCGCCGCGGGAACCGAGGCGACGACGGCGGTCGCCATGATCGCGTTCCACTCCTGGTTGTTGTTGCCGATGTAGGCGTAGATGCCGAGCGTGATCGGCCGGAGCGAACCGCCGCCGTCAAGCGTGTTGGCGAACAAGAAGTCCGACCACGCCCACAGGAACGTGAAGAGCGAGACGGTGACGATAGCGTTCCTGCTCACCGGCACGATGATCGACGCGAACATCCGGAAGGTCCCTGCCCCGTCGATGCGGGCGGCCTGAAGCAGCTCCTCCGGTATCCGCGACATGAACGCGGCGAAGATGAGCACGCCGAAGGGCACCGCGATGGTGGAGTCGGCGAGGATGAGGCCCCAGACGGAGTTGAGCACGCCGAGCTTGATGTAAATGGTGTAGAAGCCCATCGTCATGACGATCGCCGGGATCATCTGGGCGATCAGCAGCACGAAGGTCAGCGCGCCGCCGCCGCGCGGCCGCAGCTTGGCCAGCGAGAACCCGGCCGGCGCAGCGAGCACGAGCGTGAGCGCGACCGTCCCGAGCCCGATGAGCAGGCTGGTGCCCAGATACGGCAGCTGCTGGTGCAGGACGACCGTGTAGCCCTGGAGCGTCCCATCGATCGGAATCAGGTTGGGCGGGCTCTTGCGCATGTTCGACGTCTTCGTCAGGGAGACGTTGATCATCCAGTAGACGGGAAACAGCATCGCGGCGGTGAACAGGACGCCGAGCGCGGTGAGCCACCAGGAGCGCCGGTTCATGTCAGCTCCAGTCTGCGGCGGGCACGGATGTAAACGAGGCTGAAGAGGACGGCGATGATGATCAGCAGGTTTCCGACGGCCGCCGCGGAACTGAAGTCGGGCAGGAGCGAGCCGAACCCGAGCTGGTAGGACCAGATCGCCAGGGTCGTCGACGCCGTCCCCGGTCCGCCGCGGGTCATGATCCAGATGATGTCGAAGACCTTCAGCGTGTAGACGAAGCCGAGCAGCAAGGTGATCGCGGACACCGGCCGCAGCAGCGGGAAGGTGATCCGCCAGAAGCGCTGCCACCCGTTGGCACCGTCGATCGCGGCGGCCTCGAAGACGTCCGGCGAGATGCTCTGCAGCCCGCTGTACATAATGACGAGGTTGAACGGTATGCCGATCCAGATGTTCGCGATCAGCACGGCGATCAGGGACCAGCGCGGCGAGGTGAGCCAGTCGACCTGCCCGATGCCGAAGGCCCGCAGGAAGGAGTTCACGATCCCCGAGTCGCTGTCGAGCATCCACGACCAAGTCGAGGCGGAGACCAGCAGCGGCAGGAGCCACGGCACGAGGAACAGGGCCCGCAGGATGCTGGAGAGACGGAACCTGCGGAAGAAGAACACCGCGAGCGCCAGGCCGATGGCGAACTGGAACGCGATCGAGGCGAAGACGAAGACCGCGGTGCTGATGAGGGCGGGGGCGAACGTGGAGCTCTCGATCACGTTGGCATAGTTGGAAAATCCCGCGAACGGGGCGTCGCCGGTAATGAACGACGCGAGGGTGTAGCTCCTGATGCTCAGGTCGATGTTGCTATAGAGCGGATAGGCGTAGAAGAGGCCGAGGTACACCACCACCGGCGCGATGAAACCCCACGCCGCCAGCTGCGCCCTGCGTCGCGCTCTCGCGCGCTGCGCG
>JBAQGP010000914.1:0-11230 GCA_049287845.1 Solirubrobacteraceae bacterium
GATCTCGCGCCCGCCCATCCGGATGGCCGCGTCGGCGAGGGCGACGGCAGGCGCCGAGGCGCGGGGGGTGGTGGCGTGCGTGGCGTCGGTCATCGGCCGGTGGCCCGATGCAGGGCGGCCTGCAGGCGCGTGAGCTGCGCGACCTGCCATTGCTGGAAGGAGTCAGACGCCGGGGACAGCGTCTCGGTCACGGTGACGACCGGGACCCCGGCGGCCCGGGCGGCGCGGTTGGCGCGCTGGATCTCCGGCGTGACGTTCTGGGCGTTGTAGACCCACACCTTGACCTGATGGTCGGCGAGCTGGCGCTCGGTGGTGATCGTGTCCCGGGCCGTGACCTCGCTGCCCTCGCTGGTGGCCTTCATGAAGCCCGGCGGGGTGATGAGGTCAAGGCCCAGGGCGGGCGCCTGGAGCGCGAAGATGCTCTCCGAGGCGCCCACCGGGACGCCGTGGTAGCGCCGGCGGATCTGCGCGATGAGGCGGTGATAGTCCGCCAGGCCATCCGCCTCGAGCTGGTCCAGGCGCTGCGCGAAGTAGAGCCGGTGGCGGGGATCGAGGCGCTCGAGGTCCGCGGCGACGGCCCGGGCCACCCGCGTGAGGTCGGCGGGGTCATACCAGCGGTGCGGGTTGTCGCCCTCGCGCAGGCGCAGCAGTGAGCCCACCGTGAGGGTGACGCGCCCGTTGACGGGGTTGGCGGACAGGAGCCTGGGCGCCCACGGGTCATAGCCCACGCCGTTGACGATCGCCAGCTGCGCGGTGGCCATGGCGCGCGCGTCGGAGGTGGTGGGCTCGTAGGAGTGGGGGTCCTGGGCCGGGTTGACGATGAGGCTCTGCACCTGGGCATGGGTGCCGCCGAGCTGGCGCGCGATGCTGCCCCAGAAGTTCTCGGCGGCCACGACCCGGACCTTGCCGCCGATGGTGCCCACCGTGGGGTCGGTGCAGCCCGCGACCATCACGGCGAGGCCGGCGAGCAGTGCGATGACCAGCCCCGCCTGTTTCACGCCCCCAACCTACCACAAGAATGAGAATTAGTCTTATTCCAATTCTAATTCTCATTCTCGCTAGAGTGGGGCCATGGCCAGCCTGGACTGGATCCGCTATGTGTACGCGAACCTGCAAATGGGCGGGTTCAACCGGGGCGGCGCCCGGGATGCGGTCATCGATCTCCTCGGCGAGCAGGAGTGCGCGCTGAGCGCCGCCCAGATCGAGACCAGCCTGCGCGGCCAGGGCCGGCCCATCGCCCGGGCCAGCATCTACCGGACCCTGGACCTCCTCGTCGAGCGCGGACTCGCCGAGCGCGTCCACGTGGGCCAGGGGGAGTCGCTGTTCGAGCCTCTCGAGCCCAGCGGCGAGCACCATCATCACCTCTTCTGCGGCCAGTGCGGCCGGCTCATCCCCTTCGACGACCCCGGCCTCGAACGCGCCATCGACAAGCTCGAGGACCGCCTCGGTGTCACCGTCGACAGCCACGACGTGCTGTTGCGCGGCGCCTGCGATCAGTGCCGCTGACCGGGGCTACCAGGCATCGACGTAGGGGCGCCGCTTGCCCGGCGTCTGAAACCACCGCGGCGTCACCTCATCGAACAGCGTCGCGATCCAGCGCCGCGTGTCCGCCGGATCGATCACGTCGTCGATCTCGAAGTAGGACGCCATGCTGATCCCGCGCCCGCGCTCGTACGCGGTGGCCACCATCGCCTCGTAGGCGCGCTCGCGCTCGGCGGCGTCCTGGATCGCTTCCAGCTCACGGCGCATCCCCAGCCGGACCGCGCCCTCCAGTCCCATCGCCCCGAACTCCGACGTCGGCCAGCCGACGCAGAACCGCGGGGCCTTGAAGCTGCCGCCGGCCATCGCCTGGGCGCCCAGCCCGTAGCCCTTGCGCAGCACGACCGTCCCGGTGGGCACGCTGAGGTTGGCGCCGGTCACGAACATGCGCGAGAAGTGACGGACGGTCGCCGTCTTCTCGGACTCCGGTCCCACCATGAACCCCGGCGTGTCGGCCAGGAACACCAGCGGCAGTCCGAACGCGTCGCACAGCCCCTCAAAGCGCGCCGCCTTGTCGGCGCCGTCGGCGTCGATCGCTCCACCGAGATGTGACGGATCGTTGGCGATCACCCCCAACCCCTTGCCGTCCACGCGCGCCAGCGCGGTCACCATTCCCGGGCCGAAGCCTCGGCGCAGCTCCAGGACCGAGCCCTCGTCGAACAACCCGCCGATCACGTCTCGGACCGCGTACGCGCGCTTGCGGTTGGCCGGGATGAGGTCGCGCAGCCGGGCCTGGTCGGGCACGCGCGGCTCGGCCGGGGCCGATCCCGTGCGGCTGAAATACCCCAGGTACCGCCTGGCCGCGGCCACGGCGGCGGCGTCATCGGGCACCCGCAGGTCCACCACGCCGTTGGCGTCCTGAACGTCGATGGGCCCGACCTCGGCCGGCTCGTAGACACCGAGGCCGCCGCCCTCGATCATCGCGGGACCGCCCATGCCGATGCTGGAGTCCTCGGTGGCGATGACGACATCGCAGCACCCCAGCAGCGCGGCGTTGCCCGCGAAGCAGTATCCGCCGGCGATACCCACGAGCGGCACGAGCCCGCTCAGCCCGGCGAAGTATTGGAAGGCCCGGCAGTCCAGGCCGGCGATGATCGGCATGTCGACATCGCCCGGGCGGCCCCCGCCGCCCTCGGCGAACAGCACGACCGGCAACCGCCGCCGCTCGGCGATCTGAAACAGCCGGTCCTTCTTCTGGTGGTTGCGCATCCCCTGGGTGCCGGCGAGGACCGTGTAGTCGTAGGACATCGCGGCCACCGGCTGCCCCGCGACCGCGCCGACGCCACCGACGAGCCCGTCGGCCGGCGTGCGCTCGATCAGCTCCTGACGGGAGCGACGCTGCTCCTGGGCGGCGAGGACGAGGGGCCCGTACTCGACGAAGCTCCCCTCGTCCAGGAGATCGTCCAGGTTCTCGCGGGCGGTGCGGCGGCCCTGCGCGTGGCGCTTGGCGACGGCATCGGTGCGGCGGTGGTCCAGGCCGACGTCGTGTCGCTCATGGACCTGGGCGAGGTCCTCTCGTTCCGGCGCCGCCCCGGGTGGGGGAGCGGTGGTGTCAGAGGGGGTGGGCCCGTTGCGGTGGCTGAGCGTCGCGAGGGGCTGGCCCTCGGTCACCGTCTGGCCGATCGCGACCTTCAGCTCCGTGATCGTGGCGTCGTGGTCGGCGACGATCTCGTGCTCCATCTTCATCGCCTCGATGACGACGACCGCGGTGCCGGCGGCGACGTGCTCGTCGGCGGCCGCCGGAGTGGCGACGACGGTGCCCGTGAACGGTGCCACCAACGTCTGGCTCGTCTCAGCCTGGGCGGGCACGGGCGGCAGTCTACGATTGCGGCCATGACTCAGGCGCCGGCACTGCTGTGGGAGCCCTCGGAGGAGCACGTGCGACGCGCCACCCTGACGCGGTTTGCGGACTGGCTCGCCGAGGAGCGGGGGTTGAGCTTCGGTTCCTACGCGGATCTGTGGCAGTGGTCGGTGGACTCGCTCGACGATTTCTGGGCCGCAGTGGTGGCGTACTTCGACCTGCGCATCGACGGTGGCTCCGGGGCGGTGCTGGGCGATCGATCGATGCCGGGCGCCGAGTGGTTCCCAGGCGCGAGGACCTCATACGCCGAGCACGTCTTTCGCGGCAAGGATGCCGACGCCGTGGCGATCCGCCACTCATCGGAGGTGCGGCCGGAGCTGGGGGAGTGGACGTGGGGACGGCTGCGCACGGAGACGGCGAGGATCGCCGCCGGGCTGCGCGCTCTGGGCGTCGCGGAAGGCGACCGGGTGGTGGCCTACATGCCCAACATCCCCGAGACGGTGGCCGCGTTTCTGGCCTGCGCGTCGATCGGGGCGACCTGGTCCTCGGCGGCGCCCGAGTTCGGTGCGCGCAGTGTCATCGACCGCTTCGCGCAGGTGAAGCCGAAGGTGCTGCTGGCCATCGACGGCTATGGCTACGGCGGCAAGGACTTTGACCGGTCGGGTCAGGTGGAGCGGATCGCCGCCGAGCTGCCGGGTCTTCAGCGGACGGTGCGGCTCGGCTATCTGGATCAGAGCGGCTGGGAGGACGGGTTCCTCGGTCCCGAGGATGCGGCTCTGGAGTTCGCGTCGTTGCCGTTTGACCATCCGCTCTGGGTGCTCTACTCGAGCGGCACCACCGGGCTGCCCAAGCCGATCGTCCACGGCCAGGGTGGGATCCTGTTGGAGCAGGTCAAGGTGCTGCACCTCCACATCGACGCGCAGGCCGGCGATCGGATCTTCTGGTTCTCCACGACCGGCTGGATGATGTGGAACTTCCTGGTCGGGGCGCTGCTCACCGAGGCCTCGATCGTGCTCTATGACGGCAACCCTGGCTACCCGTCCCTGGAGCGGCTGTGGGACCTCGCCGATGAGTCCGGGGTGACGACGTTCGGGGCCAGCGCCGCGTTCATCGCCTCGTGCATGAAGAGCGAGGTGGAGCCGCGCTCCGGGCGGCAGCTCAGCGCCCTGCGGGCCGTGGGATCGACCGGGTCACCGCTGTCGCCAGAGGGCTTTCGGTGGATCTATGACCGGCTCGGCTCAGAGACCTGGCTCTTCTCCACCTCGGGCGGCACCGACATGTGCACGGCGTTTGTGGGTGGGGTGCCGACGCTGCCGGTCTACCTCGGCGAGCTGCAGGCGCGGTCGCTGGGGGCGGCGGTGCAGGCGTGGGATCCCGACGGCAATCCGCTGATCGACGAGGTCGGGGAGCTGGTCATCACCGAGCCCATGCCCTCGATGCCCGTGTTCTTCTGGGGCGACGACGACGGGGAGAGGCTGCGCGACTCGTACTTCTCGATGTACCCGGGCATCTGGCGCCACGGGGACTGGATCAAGATCACCGAGCGCGGGACGGCGGTGATCTACGGGCGATCGGACTCGACCATCAATCGCGGCGGGGTCCGGATGGGGACGTCCGAGATCTACCGCGCGGTGCTGGACGTCGAGGAGGTCGTCGACGCCCTCGTGGTTGATCTGCCTCGGGACGGCACCGACGGGTGGATGCCGCTGTTCGTCGTGTTGCGTCCCGGCGCCTCGTTGACCGATGAGCTGGTGGCCGAGATCCGGCGGCGGGTACGGGAGGACTGCTCGCCCCGCCATATCCCGAACGAGATCCGTGAGATCGCCGCGGTCCCCAGGACTCTGTCGGGGAAGGTCCTGGAAGTGCCGGTGAAGCGCATCCTGATGGGGACGCCTGTGGAGGAGGCGGCGTCGCGGGAGTCCCTGGCCAACCCGGAGGCGCTGGACTTCTTCGTGGAGTTGGCATCGCGCTCGGGGTAAAACGACCGCTGGAGCCAGGGGCTGGGCGGAAGCCGGGCGTTTGCAGGAGATTCTCCAGGGGGAGATAGGCCGTCGTAGGCTCCTCTTACGGACTTCTTCCCGAACTCTGAAAGGTTCCTCACGGGTTGGTGGTCCTATAGAGCAGACAAACGCAGCCCATCCAGGAGAGAGCCGAGACCATGAGAAGTCTGAGCCGATGGATTCCCATCATCGGCGGCGCCATTGCGGGAGGGGTGATCGCGCTGATCATCGCCAGCGCGAGCACCACGTCGAAATCCGTGACGACGACCGTCGTGCAGCAGGGGAGCACGAACTCGACGGAGCCGACGTCGTTCAAGGGCTCCACCGGGCTGAGCATCAACCAGATCTACAAGTCCGCCAGCCCCGGGGTGGTCGACATCCTCGTGACCGCGCAGAGCCAGAACCAGGGCTTCGGGTTCTTCGGCGGCCAAGGCGGCGTCACCCAGGGTGAGGGCGCGGGCGTGGTCTATGACTCAAACGGTGACATCCTCACCGACGAGCACGTCGTGGCCAACGCGACCTCGGTGAAGGTCAACTTCCAGGACGGCAAGAGCGCTCCGGCCAAGGTGCTGGGCACCGACCCGTCCACCGACGTGGCCGTCATCCACGTGGACGTGCCGGCCTCTCAACTGCACCCGATCGCGCTCGCCGACTCCGCGCTGGCGCAAGTGGGCGACCCTGTGGTGGCCATCGGCAGTCCGTTCAGCCTGCCCGAGACGGCCACGACGGGCATCGTCAGCCAGACGGGCCGCAGCATCCACGCGCCCAACGGCTACACGATCCCCAACGCCGTCCAGACCGACGCGGCCATCAACCCGGGCAACTCCGGCGGTCCGCTGCTGGATGCCAACGGCCACGTGCTGGGTCTCAACGATCAGATCGAGACCAACAACCAGACGGCCGGCGGCGAGGGCTCGAGCTCGGGAGTCGGGTTCGCCATCCCGTCCAACACGGTCAAGGAGATCGCGACCCAGATCATCGGTGGCCAAAAGCCGCAGCACGCCTTCATCGGCGTCTGCCTGGACGGCAGCGGCGGTCCCGCCCAGATCGCGACCACGCCGACCCAGGGCTGCCCGCATCCGGTCACCCCCGGCGCGCCGGCGGCGCAGGCGGGGATCCATCCCGGTGACACGATCACCGCAATCGACGGCACGCCGATCGCGACGACCGATCAGTTCATCGCCACCATCGACAAGTACAAGCCCGGTCAGACCGTGACGGTGACCGTCCGTGACTCCGGTCAGAGCAAGCAGGTGAAGGTCACGCTGGCCGAAAGGCCCGCACAGACACCGGCCGGCGGCTGACCGCGCCGAAAGGCCCGCACAGACGCCCGCCGGCCGGAGGGAGGCTGACTCCACGAACCGAGCCCCTGCCGCTCAGGCGCTCGCGGGGTGGGCCGGGTCAGGTTCACGACGACGCCGGGTCGCGAGCGTCATCGAGAGCGGGCCGCCGACGGCGACCACGGCGATGAGCAGCGGTCCGAGCGCGCCGTGGCCGAACAGCGAAGCGACCCCATAGGCGGCGGCTCCGAACAGCCCGGCGGTGGGCAGCGTGACGTAGATCAGGGCGTGTGAGGAGCTAAGGCGAACGCCGTCGCAGCGACGACGACGATCACGAGCAGGAGGACGCTGTGCACCCGGAAATCAGGCTGCGTCAGCTTCCGGCACTCGCGGCCCAGGCCAGGGTGCGCTCCATCATCTCGGTGTGGACGCTGCGGGAGTTTCCGCGTCGCCGCGTCCACGAGCGGTCCGGCGCCATCGTCCAGGCGTAGGTGTCGTCGGCCAGGCACCGGTCCAGCGTCTCCCGAAGCTCGGCCTGGAGCTCGGGGCGTTCCACCGGCACCAGCAGCTCGACCCGGGTGTCGAGGTTGCGGGGCATCAGGTCGGCCGAGCCGATGTAGTAGATGTGCTCGTCGGCGCGGTGGAAGCTGTAGATGCGGCTGTGCTCCAAGAAGCGCCCCACGACCGAGACAACCTCGATGGTGTCGCTGACGCCGGGGACGCCCGGCGTCAGGCAGCAGATCCCGCGGACGTTGAGCGAGATCGGCACCCCGGCCTGAGAGGCGCGGTAGAGCGCCTCGATGATCTGCTCGTCCACCAGCGCGTTCATCTTCATGATGATCCGCGCCTCGCGGCCGTCCAGGTGGGCCTCGATCGTGCGGTCGATCTCATTGATGAGCGGCTGGCGCAGCCATGTGGGGGCGACAAGAGTCTTGCGCTGGCGCTGCGGATGGCCGTACCCGGTCAGCGTGTTGAACAGGTTGGCGACCTCGTCGCCGATCTCCGGATCAGTGGTGAAGAAGCCGAAGTCCTCGTAGAGCCGGGCGTTCTTGGCGTGGAAGTTGCCGGTTCCGATCATCACGTAGTTGCGCACGGCCCCGCGCTCGCGGCGGACGATGAGGATCGCCTTGGCGTGGGTCTTGAGGCCCGGAATGCCGTGGACGACGTGCGCGCCCACCTCCTCCAGCGCTCGTGACCAGTGGATGTTCTGGCGCTCGTCGAAGCGGGCCTTGAGCTCCACCAGGCACACCGCCTGCTTGCCCTTCTCGGCGGCCGCGATCAGCGACGGCACGAGCGCCGAGTCGTCGGAGGTGCGGTACACGGTCATCTTGATCGCCAGCACGTTGGGGTCGTCGACCGCCTGCTTGACCAACCGCTCGACGCTCGACGTGAACGACTGATAGGGGTAGTGGACGAGAAGGTCGGAGGCGCGCATCATCGCGAACATGTCGGGCTGGGCGTCGCCGTCGGACGGGGCGGTGACGAGACCGGGCTGGGTCACCGGCGTCCAACTGGGCCAGCGGATCTCGGGCTTGTCCTTGATCGAGGCGATCTGCATGAGGTCGCCGAGGTCCAGCAGGCCGTCGACATCGTAGACCTGCAGCTCGTCGACGCCGGTCCACTCGATCAGCCGGGTGCGCAGCCCCGGGTCCATGCTGGCCCCGACCTCGAGGCGCACCACCTCGCCGAAGCGACGGCGGCGCAGTTCGGCCTCGACCGCGCGCAGCAGGTCGTCGGCCTCGTCGGAGACCTCGAAGTCGGCGTCGCGGGTGACGCGGAACAGGTCATAGCTGAGGATCTCCATGCCTGGAAACAGCGCGCCGAGGTGACGGGCGATGATGTCCTCGAGCGGGATGAAGGTGTCCTTCTCGATCTCGACGAATCGCGGCAGGACCTCCTTGGGCACCTTGACCCGCGCGAACGCATCCTGATCGGCCTCGGGATCGTGCAGGTGCACGATCACGCTGAGCGACAGATTGGAGATGTAGGGAAACGGCCGGCCGGCGCCCACGCCCAGCGGCGTGAGCACGGGGAAGATCTGCTCGCGGAAATGGCGCTCGATCGCCTCGGCGGGCGCGCCGGAGTCATCGCAGCTGACGATCCGGATGTCGCGCTCGGCGAGCGCGGGCCGCACGACGCGGATGAACTGCTCGGCGTGGCGGCGGTCCAGCGCGCGCACGCGATCGTGGATGCCCGTCAGGACCTCGGTGGGGGAGAGGCCGTCGGGCCCGCGGGCGTCGATCCGGGCATCGACCTGGTCGTGCACGCCGGCGACCCGGATCATGAAGAACTCGTCGAGGTTCGAGACGAAGATCGACAGGAACTTCAGCCGTTCGATCAGCGGCAGCGCTTCGTCCTCGGCCAACTGGAGGACGCGATCGTTGAAGTCCAGCCAGGACAGCTCGCGGTTGACGTAGAGCGAATGGTCGCGCAGGTCAGGGACCTCAGCGGGCCCGGCCCCGTTGGGCTCGTGGCGTCCGGCCGCCGCGGTCTCGCGCGGCTCGGAGCCGACCTCGGTCACGCAACCCTCTCGCGTCCGGCGATCGCGCTCAGCTCGGCGGGACGCAGGAGCACGACCAGCTCGCCCTTGGAGATCCCGGCCAGGCCGCCCTTGCGCATCCGTGCCTGGGCACCGGTGAGGTCGTGCAGGGTCAGCGTGAACGACGGGTCGTGGCCGACCAGCAGGACATCGCCCAGCCCGGCGACGACGTCATAGGCGTCAAACGGCTCCCCGGCGAGCCGGTGCTCCAGCGTCACCTCGACGCCGAGCGGCGCACAGGCGTACTGGGCGGTCTGGACGGCGCGGACCTTGGGACTGGACAGGCAGGTGTCGACGGTGACGCCCAGCGCCGCCAGCGCGCGACCCGCGTCCTGTGCCTGCGTGATGCCACGCTCGGTCAACTGACGCTCGTCATCGGGGGCGCCGTCGGCCGCCTCTGCGTGCCGCAGGAGCCAGAGCATGCTCGTACTGTACGCCGCATCGTGCTGCCCAGGCTAAGCGGGTGCGCACCGAACTGCGTCAGCCGATGAGCAGGCGGCGGTCGAACACCCGTTCAAAGGCTTCGTCGTCGCCGTAGCGCTCGACGCTCCAGCGGGGCAGCGTGAGATCCCCGCCCGCCTTGAGGTGCAGGTCGACGCCGTCGCCGTTGGTGTCGAGGCGGGCCTCGGACACCGACTGGTCCCGGCCGCGCTCCAGGTGCTCGGCCAGGCGCAGGATGACCGCGCCGCGGTCGAGCACCTGCTCATCGCCGGGATGGGCGATGGCCTCGATGATCCCGAGCTTGGGGATGCCCTTGCGGTGATACCGCGTGATCTGGGCGATCAACGCCCGCTCGCGGGGATCAAAGCCGGGCAGCTCGGCGCTCTCGATGAGGTAGCGCGAGTGCTTGTGGTGGTCGTCGTAGGAGATCGCCATGCCGACGTCGTGGAGCATCGATGCCGCCCACAGGAGCTCTCGCTCGCCCTCGGCGGGGGTGAAGAGGCCGCCGCTGACCAGCGAGTCGAACATCTGCAGCGAGAGCTTGGCGACGTGCTCGACGTGGGCGATGTCCGACTCGTACTGGACGGCCAGGTTGCGCACGGCGGCGCCGCGCACGTCGTCAAACAGCGGAGGGTCCCCGTCGAGCAGGGTCCGGGCCAGGAACACCCCCTCGCGCAACCCCGCGTCGGTGGCCTCGATCCCGTCAAAGCCGCCCAGCGACACCACGGTGTCCAGCACGACGGCCGACGCGAGGATGATGTCGCCGCGCCCAGGCTTGATTCCGGGGACCATGCCGCGCTCCTGCGCCGACATCGCGGCCAGCTCGCTGGTGAGATCGGAGAGCACCTTCGGGGTGATGACGAACCCCTGGACGCCGAGATCGAGCGAACCGTTGGCGGCCTGGGCGGCGGCGGCGAGGTTGCGGACCGCGCCCCCGACGCCGACCATTCGCCGGCCCGACGACGCCAGCCACTCCAGCGCCGACACCTTTGCCGAGATGTGGTCGCGCAGCTTGGAGAGGTCCTTCTTTTTGACCGGTCCGTCACCGGGGAGAAACTGCTCGGTGACGCGGACGGCGCCGAGGGGAAAGGAGGCTGACTGGTGCGCGCGCCGGCCGGCGACGTGGGTGAGCTGCATGCTGCCGCCGCCGATGTCGAGCACGACGCCATCGGTCAGCGTGGTGGTGTTGACGGCGGCGACGTAGCCGTAGAACGCCTCGTCGTGGGCCGACAGCGTCTCGATGGTCAGGCCGGTGGCGGCCTGGGCGTCGGCGAGGAACCGTTCGCCGTTGGCGGCGTCGCGGATCGCGCTGGTGGCCACGACGTGGACGTCCTCGGCGTCGAGATGGTTGGCCCGACAGAAGCGGGCAAAGACCCCCAGGGTCTCCAGGCCGCGGCCGATCGCCTCGTAGCTCAGTTTGCCCGAGGCGGCGAGGCCCGCGCCGATGCGCACGGTTTCATAGAGCTCGTCGGTGAGCTTCCACCACGGCCCGGGCGGCGGCGAGAAGGTGAAGACGACGAGTCGCCAGGAGTTGGAGCCGAGGTCGACGACGGCGACCTGACGATTGCGCTGACCGCCCTCGCCGGCGGCGCGCGTCGATCGCCAGCTCACAGCGTGCTCGCGCGATCGG
>JBAQGP010000915.1:0-9879 GCA_049287845.1 Solirubrobacteraceae bacterium
GTGACCTTCGGCGTCGTCACGGTGGGCGTGGTGACCTTCGGCGTCGTCACGGTGGGCGTCGTGACCTTCGGCGTCGTCACGGGCGGAGTAGTGACGACGGGCGTGCTCACCGACGGCACGGTCACCGACGGCACAGTCACCGACGGCACAGTCACCGAGGACACGGTTGCCGAGGGCACGGAGACCGCCGGGACGGACAACTGCGGTGCCGCGGCGCCCGCGAGGTGCTGCGGCACCGTCGCAGCAACCCCGGCAAGCGGCTGTGCCACGAGCCCTCCGAGCCCGGCTGCCGCGATTCCTACCACCACGCTGCGTCGCTTTCCCACGGTCTCGTCCCTCCTGAGGTCCCGATAGGCGAGGGCGCCTATCGGGCGACCAAAACTTATGATCGCTCCTCATCCCTACCCCCTTGGCGCACTTTTAATCAGGGCGTTCAGTTTTCCCAACGGTCGCACGGCGCAGTCGCCTACGCGCCGCGGCCCTGGTCCGCCTGCGTCAGCGGTCGTTCCAGCCGGCGCCGGTCGCGTCGTACTCCTCAACCCGCGCCCGCATCAGCGCCTCCAGGAGCTTGGTGGGGAGCTCGCGGTCGTAAGGGAGCTTGATGAAACCCTCACCAGCCTCAAAGCCAGCGGCCTCAACCGCGGCCCTCTGGGTGGCGAAGAACGGCGGCGGGAATCGGAGCGAACAGTGATGCTTGAAGTTCTGGAGCATCCACAGATTCGCCTTCGCCTCCCGGACGTAGACCGGCAGGTTCCACTTCAGCTCCTCCCGCGCCTCCGGGTCGGCATCTCGGCTCAACGCCCTGAGCGCCTCGAGGTGGGGCCGCTGCACGTCGGTCAGTTGCGCAAAGAAGTCATCGACGCTTGACCGCTTGGGCATCGGCATGGTGCCAGCTTACCCCCGTCGCGACAATCCGCTGGCGTGGACGCCGCCGGCTGGGAGGCCCGCTCCGCGAGCCACACGAGCAGGTCGGGGCCCGGAACAGGACGGCTGAGGTAGTAGCCCTGCGCGGCGGTGCACCCGAGGGAGGTCAGCACACTCCAAGTCTCAGCGGTTTCGACGCCTTCGGCGACGATGTCCAGGCCAAGGTTGCGGCCGAGATCGATCGTGGACCGCACGATGATGGCGTCGTCCTCATCGTGGTCCATGTTCATGACGAAGGACCTGTCGATCTTGATCTCGCTCACCGGCAGGCGCTTCAGGTAGGCAAGCGAGGAATAGCCGGTTCCGAAGTCGTCGATCGAGAGCCTGATCTTCATCTCCGCGAGCTGCTCCAGAATCTCCTTGGTGCGCGCCGGGTCGGCGAGCATCGAGGACTCGGTGATCTCGAGCTCGAGCAGGCTCGGCTCGACACCCCAGCGCTCGAGGAGACCTGCCACCTGCGCCGGGAAGTCCGGGTCGACCAGGGACCGGGTCGAGAGGTTGACCGCGATGGCCAGACGCACACCCTCGTCCTGCCACGAACGGCACTGCCGGAGTGCCTCCTCGATGACATACAGCGTCAGCGGCTTGATGAGACCGGTCTCCTGAGCGACCGGGATGAACTCATCGGGCCCGATCAGGCCGCGACCGGGATGGTTCCAGCGGATCAGCGCCTCGACTGAGTGGATCTCCCCCCCGCGCAGGAACGCCTTGGGCTGGTAGTGGAGGATCAGCTCGCGCTGGTGCAGCGCGCGACGCAATTCGCCGACGATGGTGAGCCGGTTGGTGCCGTGCGGGATGCAGTGGGTGTCGTAGAACGCCCAGCCCAGCTTCTCTCTCTTGGCGTGGTACATCGCTCCGTCTGCGCAGCGGACCAGCGTCTCGACGTCATCACCGTCATCGGGGTACAGCGCGATGCCGATCGAGGCCTCCAACGAGAGCGGCAGCCCCTGCACCGTGACCGGGCGCTCGAGGGCGGCACGTATCCGCTCCACCGCCGAGAGGACGTCTTCGGGGACGGTTGCCTCCGGCAGCAGGACTCCGAACTCGTCCCCGCCGAGCCGGGCCACGGTGTCGGACCCACGCAGGGTGTCCGTCAGACGGCGGCCAAGCTCGACCAGCAGCTCGTCGCCGGCGCCGTGACCCAGCGAGTCGTTGATCTCCTTGAACCCGTCGAGGTCCATGACCAGGACGGCGGCCTTCTTGCACGTCCGGCGCCTCACCCGCAGCGCCTGGTCGATCCGATCGCGGAACAGCGTACGGTTGGCCAACCCTGTGAGCCCGTCGTGCAGAGCCTGGTGCTCGTTGACTTCAGCCTGCGCCAGGAGCGCGGCCTCCGCCGCCTTCTGTTGGGTGATGTCCTGGACCATCACGATGGCGAACCCCTGGCCGCCGGCCGAATCGGCCATGACGGATGCCGAGACGTCGACCCACAGGACCTCGCCGTCGGCGCCGATGAAACGGTGCTGCATCCGCAGCGAGCTCTGGCCCCTCTCGATCATCCGCAGGAAGGCGCCGCGCGCCTTACGACGATCTTGGGGGTGCACGAACTCCGAGGTGCGCCGGCCGGCGAGCTGGTCCTGGCTGCGACCGAGCATCGACTGCATGGCGGGGTTCGAGTCGATGATGCGGCCGTCCAGGTCCGTCAGGAGCATTCCGGTGAGGGCGCCGGCGAAGGTCGCCTCGAAACGTGCCAGAGCCTCAACCTGGTCACGCTTGGCCTCGAACTCTGCGGCGTGCGCCATCGCGCCTGACAGGACGACGGAGAGCAGCTCCATCATGGTGACGTCGCGCTCGCTGAAGGCGCCGGCCTTGTCGCCGTACAGCAGCAGCAGCCCTACGGCCTCGCCACCATGCAGCAGGGGGACGGCGATGATCGAGCGAACGCCGCGCTTGCGCGACAGTTGCGCGTCGACCCGATCATCGTTCTCGGTATCGAGGCACAGCAGCGAGCGACGGTTGCGCATGGCGTGACCGGAGAGGTTGTTGCCCAGCGGCAGGCGATGCGGATTCTGGATCTCCGGCGCCCCACTCACCGCACCGCATACCAGGGCGTCCCCATCCAGCAACCGGACGGCTGCCGATGTCCCGGCGGTCAGCTCCCGCGTTCGGTCGGCAATGCGCTGCATGACCGCCTTGAGATCCAGACCGACCTCGGCCAGCTCGCGCTGCATGGCGATGACGGCGCGCAACACCCCCACGTCCAGCGTCGCGCCATCGTCCGCCATGCCGGCATCGGTCAGGGTCTCGACCACTGGGTCCATATGGAAATATCGGCCTGAATGCGCCCGTCCTTGAAGCCGCGCGCGTAAACCATGCTCCTGCTCGTTTTGCGCGGTCAATGAGGTAGCGCGGCGCCATCGCCGCCGCAAGAGCGCATAATTGTGGGCATTGTCAGACCAGAGTCTTGTGTGTCGGCGACGCGCCATGAGGCTCTGCGATCAGATGCGGACCTCGCAGAGGAGAGTTGGTTGATGTCACACGGACTACGACGGATCGTGCTGGTGGGTGTTCTCGCTCTCAGCGGCTTGGCGGCGGCCGCGCCGGGCGCGCTGGCGTCGATCGCGCCGGCGATCAGCCTCAACCAGAGCGCCGGCAAGGCGGCCGGATCGACGACCAATCTCGGCGTCGACCTCAAGTTCGCGCCGAGCGGCAGCGACTCGCCGGATCACATGACGCTCAACCTGCCGCCCGGGTTGCTCGCGGACGCCTCGATCAACGGCGGCGCCTGCCTTGTGACCGCCGATCTCAACGACACCGCATGCGAGGTGGGCAGCGGCACCGTGACCGCATACGCCTACGGCACCGTCCCGATCCCCACGAACGTGACCTTCGACCTCGTCCCGCCACCGGCCCAGGGCGACCTCGCCGGGCTTGCGGTCAACAGCAGCGGCACGCAGATCGGCTCGACCGCCGACATCAAGGTCCGGCCCTCGGGCGACCCCGCGGGCGTGGGCGTGGCGATCCAGTTCCAGCTCCCCAACTCGCTGGATGGCGTCCCGATCTCGATCCATGAGATCAGCAGCACGTTCGACGGGCTGCGCTATCCCACCACCTGCCCATCGACGCCCCAGACATTCGCCGTGGCCGCCGACTCCTACGGTGACGCGACGGTGCACACCGCCAGTGCGCCGCTCTCGGTCACCGGCTGCTCCTCCCTGTCGTACTCCCCGTCGTTCGCCGTCACGGCAACGCGGGACCGCGCCGACAACGAGGTCGAGGTGGTGACCAACGTCACCCAGAGCGCCGCCGAGGCACCGAGCAGCTCGCTATCGCTGGCGCTCCCGTACGCCCAGCTGCGGCCGAACGTCGCTGGTCTGCAGCGCCTCTGCCAGAACCTGTCGAGCGGGACGTGCTCCCCCGTCGGTACCGTGACCGCGGTCTCGCCCCTTTACCCGCACGCGCTCACGGGGCAGGCCTACCTCACCGGAACGATCACCGGACTGACCCTGACGCTCGTGTTCCCGGCTCCGTTCCCGCTCACGCTCGTCGGCTCGGTCAATCTCGCCACCAACGTCACCACGTTCAGCGGCCTGCCCGACATCCCCCTGACCAGCCTCCGGGTGACGCTCGACGGCGGGCCTCAGGGGTTGTTCCTCTCGCTCTGCCACGACGCGACGGGGACCGCCTCGGCGACGCTCACCGATCAGAACGGCGATAAGACGGCAACGGTCCCCGCCAACTTCACCGTCGCCGGTTGCCCATCGACGGGCGGCGGCCCGCGCCAGCCGGGCGAAGGCACGGCGTTGACGAGCCCGTTGGCCGCCGGACTGCAGGCGGGTCATCCTTCCCTGAGCTTCCGCGTCAGAGCAGCCAAGGGGGCGGCCAAGCTCCGCGCCCTGACCATCGAGCTGCCAAAGGGGCTGAGCTTCATCTCGCACCGCTCCGGCCACCGGCTCACCGTCAAGGGCGTGCGTGTCAAGGGCGCGGCGATCAAGTCATTGGCCGTGTCGCATGGCCATCTGGTCATCGCGCTCAAACGCGCCGTCTCGAGCCTCGGCGTCACGCTGACCGGCACCGCCCTGCGGGAGAGTGCCGCGCTGCGGTCCAAGGCCGCGGCCCACAAGCTCAAGCGCCTGGCTCTGCGAGTCGTCGTCCAGAACACGCGGGGTAAGCGCACGACGATCCTCGCCCAGATCACCCGCCTCGGGCTATAGGGAAGGAATCGACATGCGACACCTCGTTCATCGTGCCCTGGCCGTGACGGCGGTCATCACCGCGTCGCTGGCCCTCACCGCGGCGGCCGAAGCCTCGATCACCCCGTCCATCAGCCTCAACCAGAGCGCGGGCAAGGCGGCCGGATCGAGCACCAACCTGGGCCTCGACCTCAAGTTCGCCGATACCGGCACCGACTCGCCGCATAACCTGACGATCAACCTCCCCCCGGGCTTATTGGCCAACGCGTCGATCAACGGCGGGTCGTGCCTGAAGACCACCAATACCTCGGGGAACGCGTGCGAGGTGGGGTCGGGCACGGTGACCGCCACGCCGGACATCCTCGTCCTCGGCCTTCCCGCGTCCATCCCGGTGCCCGTCACCTTCTACCTCGTGCCGCCGCCCAAGGCAGGGGATCTGGCGGGCCTGACGGTGATCGGCAACGTCCTCGGGCTCAGCGAGCAGCTCGGGTCGACCGGAGACATCAGGGTCCGGCCCACCGGCGACCCTGACGGTGTCGGTGTGACCATCAGCCTCGCCCTGCCCAACCAGCTCGCCCTGTCGGGCTTCACGCTGCCCCTGGTGACCATCTCGCTGACGGAGATCGACAGCACGTTCAATCGGCTGCGCTACCCAGCGACCTGTCCGGCGACGCCGGCCAGGCTCACCGCGTCCGCCGACTCATACGGCGACCCCACCGTCCACGCGGTCAGCGCGCCCCTGTCGGTGATCGGATGTTCGGCGCTGGCCTACGCGCCGGCATTCAGGGTCACCGCAACCCGCGACAGTGGCGACCGGCAGGTCAGGCTCGCCACGACCGTCACCCAGAGCGCCACTCAAGCGCCGAGTCGCTCGGTATCGCTCGCCTTCCCGGCGGCGACGCTCGCGCCCAATCTCGCATCGATCCGCGCGCTGTGCCTCAATCTCGGCTCCGGCACGTGCCAGACCGTCGGCTCAGCGACCGCCACCTCGCCGCTGTACCCCTCCAGCCTCGCCGGCACGGCGTATCTGACGGGCTCTGCGAGCGGGCTGTCGCTCACCCTCGTGTTTCCCTCGCCCTTCCCGCTCACCCTCACCGGAGCGGTCGACCTGGCCAGCAACGCGGCGACGTTCACGGGGCTGCCGGACATCCCGTTGACCAATCTCGGGGTCACGCTCAACGGAGGGCCCGAGGGGCTGTTTCTCTCGACGTGCAACACGCCGTCGGGCACCGCCGATGCGACCCTCACCGACCAGAACGGCGACAAGACGCTGACGGTACCTGACGCCTTCAGCGTCGCCGGCTGTCCGGGAACCGGCGGCGCCTCGGGCGGCAGCGGATCAACCGGCGGTGGCGGCTCCACGGGATCGAGCGGCGGCAGCCCGAACGGGTCGAGTGTCACCGGCGTGACCGTGGGCCGCACGAACATCAGCCGCGGGCGCTTCTCCGGCCTGGCCGCCGGCCATCCCGCGCTCAGCTTCAGGATGAGGACCACGAGGGGCGCCCCCAAGCTCCGCGCGCTGACGGTCATGCTGCCCTCCGGCCTGAGCTTCGTCATCTCCCATCACCGGGTGTCCGGCGTGTCCTTGGGTGGGGCGAAGATCAAGTCGCTGGTACTCGCCGGCCGCCGTCTCACGATCAACCTCCGCAGCGCGGTCCCGAGCCTCAGTGTGACGCTCGCCCATCGCAGTCTGAAGGAGAGCGCAGCGATTCGACGCGCCGCCAGGGCCCACCGGCTGCGGAGCCTGGGTCTCACCGTGATCGCCCGGAACACCGAAGGCACGGGCACGACCTTCCGGGTGTCGATCAAGAGTCTCGGGTTGTGAGGGGGTCGGCCAGCGGTCAGTCGAGATTCTCGACGATCTCAGTGGCTCTCGACCACTGGTCCGGGGGCACCACCAGATAGATGTCTCCCCGTCCAAGCCGATCCAAGGGCCGATCGGCAACACAGCTCGCGTCCAGACCCAAGCCCCTGAGCTGATCGCGCCACGCCACCGCCGTCTCGGACTCCTCAAACGTGCTCACCGTCTCCCAGCCCTCCAGCCGCGGGTCGCCGACGGACACCAGCGGCTCCTTGGCGACCCGACTCTTCAGAATGCGGGAAATTCGCACGCCGTAAGCCTACGCATCAGGCGTGCAGGCTCTCGGCCTTCGGATCGAGCAGGATCAAAGAAGCCGTGGCCCCCCGGCACTCGTAGGCTTTGCGACATCCCCCACGCAAACCAGGAAAGGGACACGCATGAAGGCGATGACATGTGAGCAGTTGGGCGGCCCGTGTGAGTTCGAGCTGCGCGGGAGGACCGCCGATGAGGTGATCAAGGCCCAGGACCGGCACCTGAAGGAGCGCGTCGACGCGGGCGATCCCGGCCACGAGAGCGCCCTGAACGACATGAAGGGTCGGTGGAAGCGACCGATCTCAGGACTTGGGTGGTATCGCCAGGTCAAGCGTGACTTCGCGGCGCTGCCCGAAGCCTGATCGACATCCCGGCGTCACTCGTGGCGCGCCAGCGAATCCCCGATGAGCCAGATGGTCGGCGGCCATAGCCCCACGAACAGCGCGCGTCGCTCGGCATTGCCGCGCTCGTCCTGGTCGACGGTCTTCGCGCGGATCCAGAGGCCGATGCACAGGCAGATCGACCCCATCGAGGCGATCTGCATCTGCCAGGCGCGCAACCCGCAGCGGTAGAGGAACACAGAGAGCATGGGAGGACGTCCTACCCATCGCCGCCGGGCCGGACACATACGTGGGTGCGCCGGCGACCCACGGGTAGCCTCGAGCCATGCCTCGTCGACCCAAGCCCGCCGCCCGCTGGCTGCTCGCATTGACCTGGCCAACCGGAATCGCGCTGACCTCGTGGGACTACATGTGGCGGACCACGGTCATGCACCGGCGGGAATCGCTGGTGTCGGCAGAGCTCGATCATCTTCCTCCCGCCTATCCCGACGGCGTCGACGGCACGGAGGTGCAAGGAGCGCAGGACGGCGTGGGCCCGCTCTTTCACCGTCGCTATGTCACGCGCATCCGCGAGTCGGAGATGTCGGCGGCCGCGCTGATGGCGCGGCTGAAGACGGACCTCAACCAGGCCGCGCCGACCAAGTTCGCACGTTTTCAGCGGGTGCTCGGCGAGGATACGCGCCTCCGTCTCGGCGACGAGTACGTCGTGCGCATGCCGGGGCCATGGGACGGGCCGGTCAGAGTGATCGCCGACGAGGAGCACTCGTTTCGTCTCGCGACGCTCGCGGGACACCTCGAGGCGGGTCAGATCGAGTTTCGTGCTCTGTCCGAAGACGGCATGATCACGTTTCAGATCGAGTCGTGGGCCCGCAGCGCGGATCGCCTCTCCAACCTGCTCTACCACAAGGTCCGCATGGCCAAGGAGATCCAGCTGCACATGTGGACCTCGTTCCTGGAGGGCGTGACCGCGCTCTCAGGGGGCGCGATGACCGGGGGCATCGACATCGATACCGAGCGGATCGAGGACCCGTTCGGAGCGCCGGCGTGACCGGCCGGGAGATCGAACGCCGGCTCGCTGCCCTGGCGCACGCGCCGGTCAACTACGACGCCGAGGCGTTGGATCTCGACAACCCTGGGCCCGGATGGCGCCGCGATGATCGCTGTCAGCCTCTGCCCTCCGAGCCGCCCGGCGAACCGGTGCCCGGTGGCAGCTGGGAGATCGCGCGGCGGCTGATCCGAGGCTATGAGTTCGCCGACCCGTCGATCGTGCGGGCCCACTACGACCCCAACAGCGCGCTGCAAGGGCGCACGATGCTGCTCGAGCTCCGCGCCCTCAACCTCATCAGCATCCACGTCGGCGTGCGCGTGGTCGACGTCTACGACGAAGACCGAGAGCGCGACGGACGGGACGCCCGCGTGTTCGGTTGGGCGTACCGCACGCTGGAGGGCCACGTGGAGATGGGCCAGATGGACTGGCAGGTATGGAAGTGTCTCGACACCGGAGAGGTGCAGTTCCGCGTCCGTGCCGTCTCACGACCCGCGAAGGTCGCCAACCCGGTCATCCGTCTCGGCTTCCGGCTCCTGCGCGGTCACGAGCGGAGCGTGTTTCTCAACAGCACCGATACGCGCATGCGCTCGATCACCGCGCTCGCTCTGCAACGTGACCGGTTCGGTGACGCGGTGCGCGAGGCAAGCCCGCAGCTCACGGCGCGGCAGCTCTCCGCCGATGACCCCGCCCACGAACGGCTCGCTCGTCACGCCGACGACGGCTGAGACGAGATCCGCGACAGGGATAGGTCCTCGCGCCATACTCCGAGACGGACATGGACGAGCCGGGTATCGACATCCTTCACCGGATCCTTGCGACGCGCGACGGCTTCGGGCACCGCGAGCATCTCGAGCTGGCGTGGAGCTGCCTTCGCCGCTACGACATCGACGCGGCCCATGAGGCGGTGGCCACTGCTGTCCGGCACCTCGCACAGGGTCATGGGATGCCGGATCGCTACCACGAGACGCTCACGCGCTCATGGGTGCACGTGGTGGCCCTGCACCGCGCCCTCGACCCCGGAGAGTCCTTTGACGCGTTCATCGCCGCCCATCCGGTCCTGCTGACGCGAGACCTGCTCAGCCGGCACTACAGCCAACCGCTGCTGCACAGCGCCACGGCCCGCGCGGACTGGGCCGAGCCGGACCTCCGCGCCTTCCCTGCCCTCGCCTAGTCACCGCGTGAGCGCTCAGCGCACCTCAAGCGAGGTCTGCGCCGCGGACGTGCGGACCTGTGGGGTGCCGAGCACGACGATGGTGACGTGCAGCCGCGAGTGGCGCAGGGCCGCCGGTAGGAGCGGGAGGCGGAGCACCTGGCGGCCCG
>JBAQGP010000916.1:0-5917 GCA_049287845.1 Solirubrobacteraceae bacterium
GCCCTGCACAGCCTCGCCCGGACGCAGCAGCGTCTTGGATGGGATGCACGCCCAGTAGGAGCACTCGCCCCCGACCAGCTCGCGCTCGACGACCGCCACGCGCAGGCCCCCCTCGGCCAGCGCGCCGGCGCAGTGCTCCCCGGGCGCGCCGGCGCCCAGGACGATGACGTCGTAGTCGTGGCTCGTGTTCATCGTGACCTCCGCTCAGACCGCGTGCAGGGTGGGATCCATCATGCTCTGACCGTAGAAGCGCGAGCGGTCACCGGCCTCCTCCCAGAACCGGTAGCCGTTGTCAAGCTGTGGATGACCCGCCCGGGCTTGGGCACGAGCGTGTGCGGGACGATGGGATCGTGGCGCGGGTCGGTGTACTCCTGGATGTCCAAGTCTTTCTGGATCTTGCGCCCGGCATCGGACAGGAAGGTCCACTGGCCTGGTTGATCCCCCAGTCAGCGCAGCGCGGCGGGAAGCAGCGCGGGCGTGAAGCGCATGATGCGACGGTCGAGCACTTGATCGGGCTCGATGACGCCGGCGGCGGTGACGCGGTAAAAGCCCGGACGGCACCCGTCACGCAGGTGCTCGCAGATCAGGCCGCCATCGCGGGTCGGATGGGCCAGCAGCAGCCCGGGCGTCGCCGTCCGAAGCAGGCGAAAGCTGACCACGGCGTCGTGGGTGACCGACTCGATGGTGGGCGTGGCGGGGGGCGCGGGTGCGGGCATGATGCGGGGCCGGGATCGGATGTGCGGGATGTCGGCGCCGGACGCGCCGTTCTGTTCCTTCATCGGACGATGAGGCCGAGAGTTGAGCGGCCGTACCGCCGCCGGCCTGACGCCGACGGCGAAACTTCGCCGGCGTGAGAGCGTTCAAACGCGTGTGCGACAACGTCTCGCTGCAGCCATCTGCTGCGCCGCGCTGCTCGCCTTCGCGTCCGCGGCGGATGCGGCGGATGCGGCGGGCTGGGCGACGGTGTTACTCCCCCGGCACACGGGCCTCACGGCTGTCTCGTGTGTGACGGCCCGGTGGTGCAAGGGTGTTGGCGGGTGGCAGAACCGGTTGCAGGTGGCAGACTGGAACGGGAGGCGATGGTCGGTCGATACTCGTCTCCCCGATCCCCCAGGCGCGGTGTTGAGTGGCCTGAGCTGCCGCTCCAGAACCTCGTGCGTGGCGGTGGGCGAGCTGTTCGCGCACGAGTACCAACCGGTGAACCCGTTGATCGAGCGCTGGGACGGCCGCAGCTGGCGAACGCAGTCGGCTCCAAAACCGGCCGCCCCCGCGGGCTACCGCGGAGTGAACACGCGCCTCTTCGCAACAGCCTGCCCGAGCGTCAAGCTCTGCTTCGCAGTGGGTCAGGCCGTTCCGTTCGGGGCCGGCAATGCCCCCGGCGGACCGCTGATCGAGCGCTGGGACGGCCGTCGATGGCGTCTGGTCGACGGGCCGGGCGCGGCGGCGCCGCTCTCCGCGATCTCGTGCACATCAGCACGCGCCTGCACGGCGGTGGGTGGATACGAAGACGAGGTGGGGACCCCGGACGCCAACAACCAGCAGGTCGAGTTCCCCTCGACCGTGGAGCGCTGGGACGGGTCACGATGGTCGCTGGGGTCAGTCACGATCCCGTCCGGCGCGATCGGCGCCGGGCTGCTGGGGGTGAGCTGCACCGCACCGCGCACGTGCCTGGGAGTGGGCAACGCGTTGGTGTCCGGGCCCGACTATGCGCCGGGCAATGACGGCGGCAACGACCGAGCGGTCGCCGCGCCGGGGGACGGCATGACGTTCTCGTCCACCCCACTGGCCTTTCCTGCGTCGGCCTACCGCGCCCCGTCCTCGGGAGGAGATCCCACGACGGTGCTCCGCGCCATCTCGTGCGCGACGAGCTCCTCGTGCGCGGCGGTCGGCCGCTACGCCGCGACCAATGGCGCGCTCGGACCGCTCGTCGCGAGCTGGAACGGGCTGACATGGACGCAGCTGGCCGTGCGCCGCGGGCCGGTCGAGCTGACCTCCGTCTCCTGCCCGGTCCCGGGGTGGTGCATGGCCGTGGGAGACGGCATCGCCGAGCGCTTCTCAGCGGTCAGTCAGCGAGGATGATGTCGTGGCTTCCCGCGCAACGCGGGAGGCGCGCCGGTCAAGCTGGCGTTCGCGGCCGAGGATACGTCAGTCACCGACGATCTCGGCGAACCCGGCATGCTCGCGGAGCGCCGCCAGATCGTCATCTGTGCGCGCCGATTCAGCCAGAGACGGCGAGAGCTCCACCGCACGGCGCAGATGGGCGAGCCCCGCGTCAGTCCGGCCGGCGCGACTCTCAAAGCATGCGACGTTGAAGTACACCGCACCGTAGGGCGGGTCGTCGGCGATGAGTGCCTGGGCGCGGTCAGCAGCCTCGTCGTAACGGCCGGCTTCAAAGAGTGGGAACAGCGGCGCCAGCAGCTCCCACCCTCCGGGCTCGTACGGCCTTCCCACCGGCCCTCCGCCGATGGCAAGCACTGTCGTGCCGGCCTCTCGGGCGAACGCGGTCCGCTTGATGCCCGCCGGGACGTGCACGAACGTCCCTGCCGGCGCCTCCTGGGTCTTGCCGTCCAGCTCGAACCTGGCATGCCCGGTCACGACCATGTACAGCTCCTCGCCGGAGTCAGGCTCGGCCTCGTCGTGCTCGTTGATGAGCCTGTCGCCGTCGGAGCGCGCGGTCATCGCGTTGATCCCGAACGACATGATCCCGAAGTGGTGGCGCACCGGCCTGAACGGGCACCGCCCGTCGTCGACTTCGTCAATCTCATCCAGCCGGGCGACCGAAACTCCCGTCATGTTTCCCTTCCTCCCCGTCGACGTGCCTTTTCGCGGTGAGCCTACCGGCGTGGTCGACAGGCGCTTATCTGCTCTGCTCGCCGGTTCTGATGAGCCCACGGGTACGCGCGACTGTCACTGCGAGCACCAGCGGTGCGGCCGCCAGCAGCGTCAGGATCGTCAGCGCGGGCCGGTCTGAGCCGGCATGCGTGATCCCGACGTTGGCGGCCACGAGCGCCACAGCGATCGCCGGTCGCGGGTCGGTCGTCACCAGAACCGCAGCGGTGACCGCGAAAACCGTCGCGGACGTCAACGCGAGGGCCGCGAACGCCCCGCCCAACGCGCCCGCCAGGACCACCGGCACAACGAGCGCGAGCACCCAGCCGCTCGCGTACGGGCGGGGCAGGAGCGAGCGTGTGCCGCCGCGCCGCGGACTCACCGTCATGACGCCAAAGCAGATCACGGGCAGCAGCGTCGAGGGGTAGGCGCTGACGCCGATGCCTGCCGTCACGCCCCCGAGACGCAGCACGACCCAGACCAGCGTGAGCGCCCCCGCGACCCGATCGTGACCCGACAGCGCGGATGCGAGGAGGACCGCGAGTACCACCATGGAGGCGGACGAATACAACGGGTCCGGGACCCCACGGCTGCGCAACGCCGTCGCAAGATCTTGCGCCAGAAACAAGGCGCCGGCGACGCAGGCGGCGTCGGCGATCAGCCGCCGAACGCCGCCGCCGGCGACCAGCGTCGCTCGCGACCGCAGCCCGAGACGCAACAGATCCACAGCCTCCCGCGCAAAGCGAACGGTCGAGCCGGCGCTTGTATCCAGCAGCGTGCCGAGCATTTCCGCGCCCCGATCCTCACGCGTCTCGGGCGGGTAGGCCCGCAGCACGGCAGCCCCGACGCGCTCGCGGTTCATCGTGCCGCCGGCGCGGACGTCGCTCTCAGCCGGGCGGCCACCACTCGCGACGCATGCGCCAGCCGACCGGCCTCGGCCTCGAGTTGCTCACGACCGGCCTGAGTCAACGCATAGTCGCGCCGCGTGCGTCCAGCCTCGACGTAGGAATCCCCGGCAACCACCAGTCCTGCGTCGATCGCCCGATCCAGCAGCGCATACAGCGTTCCGGTCGACAGACGCACCGTTCGGTCGCTGAGCTCGGCGGCCCGGCGCACCATCGCGTACCCATGCAGGGGCCCATCGATCAGCGCCGCAAGCGCGTAATAGCTCGGTGTCCGCAGCTCCACGGTGCGAGTATATCGTTTCTCGACATGTCGGTATACGTCATGTCGATAGACGACATGTCGGAGGCCGACGCGCGTCCCGCGCTCTCCTGCTCGGGTGCGGGCGCGGGCCCGGGGTAGGCTCGTGGGCATGAGCGAGACCATCGGCCTCATCGGTATCGGTCGTATGGGGCTGCCGATATGTCACCGCCTCGTACAGGCCGGCTTTGACGTCACGGCCGGAGATCGCCGAGGTGAGTGCGAAGCAGATGTGAGCGCCGCCGGTGGGCATTGGCTCGGGGACACACGTCGCGTGGTCGAGGCGGCCGATGTGCTCATCACCGTGCTGCCGGGCGCCGATGAGTTGCGCGACGTCATGAGCACGGCGATACCGGCGCTTCGGCCCGCCATGGCCTGGGTTGACATGACCAGCGCCGCGCCCGCCGTTGGGCTTGACCTCATGACGCGGGCCGAGCAGCGCGGCGTGGAGTGCCTGGAGGCGACCCTCGGCGGCGGCGTGCCCGCGGCGAGGACCGGGACGCTTCAGCTCTTCGTGGGCGGTGGGGTCCGCACCCTCGACCGACACCGGGCGCTGCTCGAGGCGCTCGGCACCATCGAGCATGTCGGGCGTCATGGCGCCGGTTACCTGACCAAGCTGCTGGTCAACCTCCTGTGGTTTGGACAGGCCGTCGCCGTCGGGGAGGCCCTGCTGCTCGCCCGCCGCGAAGGTCTCGATCTCGACGTGTTCGTCTCCGCGCTCAGGCGCAGTGCCGCCGCCAGCAACTTCGTCAGCGGTGACCTGGACGCCCTGCTCCGCGGCGACTACCTCGAGACGTTCGGGCTCGAACGATGCTGCGAGGAGCTTGACGCCGTCGTCGACCTGGCGAGAGACAGAGACGTCCCGTGCGAACTCTCGATGATGGTGCGGCGCGCCTATCGCGACGCGCTCGCCCACTACGGTCCCGTCGACGGCGAGCTCCGAGCCGTCGCCCTGCTGGAGGAGCGCGCGGGCCTGCAGATACGCGGCGGCTCGTGACGCCGTGCGCCGCGCCGAGGGGCTCACCCGTCCGTCGCGGCGAGGTTGACCCGCCCATCTTCCGCGCTCCAATGCGGTCGCGCTCGATCGAGGCGCGCCCTGGGCGCAGGAGCCGACTTTGCGGTTCGCTACGGACTCGTGGGCATTGGGGAGCCGCTCGACAGGATCCCGCAGACGGAGGCCGAAGCCGTTCTCGGTCTCGCTCGGTCTCACGGTGAGAGGGCCGGATGGCTGCTCGCCCTCGACCGATCACCACCCGCGACCGACAGCTCCCGTCGCTCGCGCTCAGACCTGCGCTGCGTCCAGGGTATGACGCCGGTCACTGCGCTTGCGGGCCACCGTGGGCGACGGGACGATCACCACGGGCCGATCGGCGTGCTGCATAAGAGCGTGCGAGACGCTGCCCAGCAGCAGCGAACCCAGGCCACCGAGGCCGCGTGAGCCGATCACGATGGCACTGGCGTCGGTTCGGTCGGCCTCCATCAGCAGCGTCTCGGCGATCGAGTCCTCGCGGGCCACGGCGCAAGCGGATGCGTCCATCCCATGGGAGCGAGCCAATCCGGCGCCCTCCTCGGCCTTGTCGTCGGCTGCGTGACTGGTGGCCGCGTCGATCTCGCCGATGTCGTCGCCGGCCAGCAGAGCTCCCGGCGCGGGGTAGCGGGTGAGCATCTGGATGTACGGCTCCCAGACGGTCACGACGATGGCGGGCTGACCCGGCATCAGCGAGCCGGCGTGCTCAATGGCGGACTTGGCGTCGTCAGAGCCGTCGTAGGCGATCAGAATCATCAGGGTCACTCCTTGTCTGGTGGGGGGACAACATGCTCATCACGTCGAGATCGGTGATGAATGGGCTGGGTTGGATCACGCCGACAGCATGCTCGTCGGGGC
>JBAQGP010000917.1:0-2041 GCA_049287845.1 Solirubrobacteraceae bacterium
GTGGCGATCGTGTTGGCCCAGATGATCGTGGAGGCGCCGAAGTACGGGGCGAGCAGGCGCGCCGCGGCGATCTCGGTGCCGAGGCTGGCGGCGCCCACGACGAACGCGATCCCCCGCACCATGAGCAGGTGCGGAGCGCGGCCGGCCACTCCGACCAGCAGCGACAAAGGCGCCCCTCTTGCCTGCTCCGTCGGGCGCGTCGCCTCGGCCATCCTCCGAGGTTAGTAATTTGACGGCGTGATCAAGCTGTATGACTCCGCGGTGTCGGGCAACTGCTACAAGGTCAGGCTGCTGCTGACCAAGCTCGGGATCGCGTTCGAGCGCCAGGAGCTCAGCGTGTTCGACCGTTCTGACCGGCCCGACGTGCTCGGCGCGCTCAACCCGGCACTGCGTGTCCCCACGCTGGTCCTCGACGACGGTCGCTCGCTGGGGGAGTCAAACGCGATCCTCTGGTACTTCGGCGACGGCACCGAGTTCGTCCCCACCGATCCCTACGAGCGCGCGCAGGTGATGCAGTGGCAGTTCTTCGAGCAATACGACCACGAGCCCAACCTCGCCGTGGCCCGGTTCTGGGAGCTGGCCGACATCCACCCGCCCGAGGCCGAGCGCGAGGCCAAGCGCAAGGGCGGCGAGCGCGCGCTGTCGGCGTTGGAACGCCATCTCGCCGAGCATGAGTTCCTCGTCGCCGGCCGCTACACGATCGCCGACATCTCCCTGTACGCCTACACGCACGTCGCGCCCGAGGGCGGCTTTTCGCTCCAGCCGTATCCGGCCGTCCGGGAATGGCTGGCCCGGGTGGCCGCCCAGCCCGGGCACATCGCCATCAGCGACTGACTCGTCGCGGCCGTCAGTCGGTCCAGAAGTCGCACTGCATCTCGGCGTACGAGATGCAGACGCCGAGGGATAAGCTGGCCGAATGAGAGACGCCCTTATCTGCGAACCCCTGCGGACCCCGGTGGGCCGGTTCGGCGGCATTTTCAGAGACGTGCCCGTGACCTCGCTGGCCACCACCGTTATCAAGGCCATTCTCGAACGCACGGGCCTTCCCCACGATCAGGTCGACGACGTGCTGCTGGGTCAGGGCTACGCCAACGGCGAGGCGCCGGCGCTCGGACGTGTCGCCGCGCTCGATGCCGGGCTTCCGGTCGAGGTGCCCGGCCTCCAGATCGACCGCCGTTGCGGGTCCGGGCTCCAGGCCGTGATCGAGGCCGGCATGCAGGTCCAGACCGGCGCCGCCGACCTCGTGCTGGCCGGTGGTGCCGAGAGCATGAGCCAGGCCGAGCTGTACTCCACCGCGCTGCGCTGGGGCGCGCGCTCGGGCGGTGCGATGCTCGAGGACCGCCTCGTGCGCGGTCGGGTCACCGCGGGGGGCGAGAACTACCCCGTGCCCGGCGGAATGATCGAGACCGCCGAGAACCTCCGGCGCGAGTACTCGATCGGGCGGGAGGAGCAGGACGAGCTGGCGCTGCGCTCACATCAGCTCGCCGTCGCCGCCCAGGAGAGCGGCATCTTTGCGCAGGAGATCGTCCCCGTCGAAGTCAGGGAACGCAAGACCGGCACGCGATCGCTCGACCGCGACGAGCATCCGCGCGCCGACGCCTCGCTGGAGAGCCTGGGCTCGCTGCGTCCGGTGATGGTGCGCAAGGATCCCGAGGCCACTGTCACCGCGGGCAACGCCTCGGGCCAGAACGACGGCGCCGCCGTGTGCATCGTCACCCACGCCGACAAGGCCGCGGAGCTGGGGCTCACGCCGATGGCCCGGATGGTGAGCTGGGGGGTCGCGGGCGTCCCGCCCAAGACGATGGGGATCGGCCCGGTCCCGGCGACAGCCAAGGCGCTGTCGCGCGCCGGGCTGACCATGGACCAGATGAACCTGATCGAGCTCAACGAGGCCTTCGCCGCCCAGGTGCTGGCCGTCCTGCGCAACTGGGAGCTGCCCGACGGCTTCGAGCGCCTGAACGTCAACGGCTCGGGGATCTCGCTGGGGCACCCCATCGGGGCCACCGGCGGGCGCATCCTCACCACGCTGGTGCGCGAGATG
>JBAQGP010000918.1:0-2068 GCA_049287845.1 Solirubrobacteraceae bacterium
GGTATGCAGCGTGGGGCCGCAGCCCACCGGCGGCGGCTCCCGCCAGCTCGTGCAGTGGCAGCAGGCGCAGCATCGCCCAGGGGGAGAACGCCGCCAACAGGACCAGCGTGGTCCCCGCCAGGAACGACCCGATGCCGGGGATGAGCGCGTGACCGAGAGCGGCCCCCCCTAAACCCAGCACGGCGACGATGGCGAACTTCGACAGGATGAGCGCCACCAGCAGCTCGACCGCGCGGACGGCCCAGATCCGGCGCGCGGGCCACACCATTGCGGCGAAGAACAGCGGGAGCATGAGCACGATGATGTACACCGCGGCCTGCCGGATGAGGAGCTCGAGCCACAGCGTGATCGCGGCCGCGATGGTGAAGAGCGCGATGAAGAATGAGACGAACACCGTGCCACTGGCCCCCGTGATCAGGCCGCCGAGGCCGCCGATCCGGTCCAGGAAGCCCGCGCCCGCATGGCCCGAGGCCGAGGCGACGATCGAGGACATCGCGTCTGACCCGGCCAGGAGCAGCGCGGTCAGCGGGGCCGCCACGCCGACCGCCAGCAGCCCGAGCGGCAGGTAGCCGAAAGCGGACCGCATCAGCAGCGTGAGGTCTGAGCGCAGCATCGCCTGGATTCCGGCGGCGAAGAGGAATGGCACCGTCAGCAGCGCCGCGACAGCGGCCATCCGCCAGTACGAGGAGGAGAACCAGACCGCTCCGAGATCGGGGTTGGTCGATGCCCCGATGGCCGTGATCGTCCGCTTCAGCGCGTACTGAGCGCCGCCGAGCACTCCGGCGACGAGGGCGGTGAGTGCCGCTGCACGAGCGACCGTCTTCGAGGCGCTGCCGGTGAGCGCCCCGATCGCGCCGCCCACGTGGCCACCGGCCAGCTTTGTGCCCGCATCGAGCACGCGTCCCGGGTTTGACGCGGCCGTGCAGACCTTTCCGGCGACGCCGCTGAACCAACCGGCCAAGGAGCACAGCGTGCCCCCGACGCCGGCTGAGGCGGTCGCCGGCGTCGTCACGAGCACGAGCGTGGCGACGATCATGGCCAGCGCGACGGTGCGGGCGCCGGCGCTCATCTGGCCGTCGCGCCGAGGTGGGCGAAGAAGTTGACGAGGCCGGGAGCGGCCCCGACGACCAGCGCCGACGCCCCCGAGACGAGCGCCGCCATGCGACCGCGGGCCGCGTAGTGGGGATTGTGGCTGTGCGAGGCCACCGCCCATAGCCCCGCCCCGATGAACGCTCCCAACAGGGCGACGACCAGCGCCCAGGCTTCAGCGCCGTTGACGAGTTGCTGGAGCACGTTGCTGCCGGGCAGTGCTTGGAGATCCGGATGGGCTGTGACCGCGGCTACGCCCGAGACCGGCATCGGGTGACCTGCGTACATGGGTACGACCTCCTTAGATCTAACTGAACCAAATGAAGCTAATTCAGCCTAGTAAATCCATCTGGGCTTTGCTAGGTTGAACCGTAAATAAATAGTCTCATTTAGACTCAAAGGTGGTCATCATGTCTGCGGCGGCGTGCACAATGGGCGAATGCACACTGGGTCAGCTCGAAGAGGTCGCGAAGCTGTACGCGCGCAGCGCGTCTCTCGTGCGGGGCCAGGTCTGCAGCGAGGTGAGCGCGCCGGACGCCGTCATCGACGACGCCTGTCAATTCGCCTGGATCCGGCTGCTACACCACCGCCACCGGATTGCCAGCGACCGGGCCGTCTCATGGCTGATCACCACAGCGCTGCACGAGGTGTTCAAGCTGGTACGACGCGACCGGCGCGATCTGTCGCTGGAGCAGCTCCTGGAGGAGGAAACCGGCGATCTGCGCATCAACAGGACCGCCCCGGCGCCCGAGGAGGCGGTCGCAGCGCACCTACGGCTCGAGCTCCTCCAGGAGCTGTCCGAGCGACAGGAGCGCCTCGTCTGGCTCCAGGGGCTCGGCTTCGACTATCCAGAGATGGCCATGGAGGCGGGCATGACCCGGCGCACGGTCGAGCGCCAGCTCATGAAAGCCCGGCGCAACCTGCGGTTGCTCGAGGCCCCTTAGCGCGCCTTGCCGCGCTTGCGCCGCCTGCGCTCGGC
>JBAQGP010000919.1:0-2446 GCA_049287845.1 Solirubrobacteraceae bacterium
CCCCAGCTCTGCCCACCACAGCTCGGCCAGCCACTGCGGCACCGAGTGCAGGACCGCGGCGTGGGCCGGAGTGCCGTCATCGAGCCCGGCGATCAGGTCCCGCCCCTCGCGCAGGGCCCGGCGGAGCATCGCGTTGACCAGCCCACTGCCGGCGCGGGCGTGGCGCTTGGCCAGCTCCACGGACTCGTGCACCGCGGCGTGGTCGGCGACGCCGTCCATCAGCAGCAGCTGCATGAGGCCGAGTCGCAGGGCGGCGAGCACCGGGGCGTCAAGGCGCGCCAGCGGGCGCTCCGTGAACGCCGCGGCAACGTGGTCCAGCGTGGCCCTGCGCTGGACCGTTCCGTAGGCGAGCGCCATCGCGAACGAGCGGTCGCGGCCGTCCAGCCGCCGGGCCCGGGCCTCGGCGTGGAAGGCGCGATCCGCGTAGGCCTCCTGCTCGAACACACGCCGCACGACGGCGTAGGCGCACTCGCGCGCCGCAGACACTCCGGCCGCCATCGGGCTCAGCTCCTCAGGCCGCGCAGATAGGCGTCGCCGGACATCCGACTGCGCCCGGCGGGCTGGACGGCGGTCAGCTCCAGGCTCCCGGGAGCGCACCCCAGCACCGGGACGCGCCCATCCAGGCGCAGCTCGCCGGGCTCCGGATCGCCGGCCTGCGGCGGACGGACCGT
This sequence comes from Solirubrobacteraceae bacterium, assembly GCA_049287845.1. Lineage (GTDB taxonomy): Bacteria > Actinomycetota > Thermoleophilia > Solirubrobacterales > Solirubrobacteraceae > Palsa-465. Next base: position 672 of record JBAQGP010000919.1, read on the forward strand.
CGCCTCCCACACGCCCAGGCGCTCGGACGGGTCCCCGCCCACCCCGGTGAGCGCGGCGCCGATGTGGGGCGTGAGCGCCCGGACGACACGCCCAAGCTCGACCGCGGACCGGTCCTCCGGGCGCAGCGCGCGGTCCTCGGCGGTGATCTTCTCCGCGTAGGTGGCGGCCGCCCCGTCCTGGTCGTGAAACGGCAGCGGCGTGTCCAGGGCTTGGACCAGCAGCGCGCCGCCGAGGGTCGCCAGCCGCTCAGACAGGGTCCCGTAGGTGTCCTGCGCGGTGATCGCCTCCTCCGCGGCGAGGCACACCGGGCCGCTGTCCAGGCCCGCGGTCAGGCGCATGATGCAGACGCCGGTGCGCTCGTCGCCGGCCATGATCGCCCGTTCGATCGGCGCCGCGCCGCGCCAGCGCGGAAGCAGAGACGGATGGACGTTGAGCATGGGATGCGCGGAGAGCAGCGGCTCCCTGATGAGGGCGCCGAAGGCGCACACCACGACGGCGTCGGGCGCGGCGGCGGCGATTCGCTCGCGCGCCGCATCGTCGTTGACGGACTGGGGCTGGTCGGTGTCGATGCCGAGCTCCCGGGCGGCCTTCAGGACGGGGGGTGCGGCCAGCTTGCGGCCGCGGCCACGGGGGCGATCAGGGCGGGTGACGACCAGCGCCGGCCGGTGAGGCGAGGCGGCGAGCCCGCGCAGGACCTCCGCGGCAAACTCCGAGGTGCCGAGATAGACGGTGCGCAACGGTTGCGGCCGGCTAGGCCGTCGGGAGCGCCTCGCGCAGGGCGCGCATGGCGTCCTTGCGCTGCGAGCGCGGGACCCGGTCGAGGACGAGAACCCCGTCGAGGTGGTCGATCTCGTGCTGGATCACGCGCGCCTCCAATCCGGAGGCCTCGATGCGTAGCGGCTCGCCGTACTCGTTGAGCGCCCGGACCACGATGTTCACGGGCCGCTCGACGTCGACGTGGACGTCGGGGAGGCTGAGGCATCCCTCCTCGAGGGTCTCCAGCTCGTCACCCACCCATTCGATCTCCGGATTGACCAGCGCCGCCACCGGGGACTGCTGGTGGACGCGATAGACGAGCAGCCGGTGCAGGACGCCGACCTGGTTGGCGGCCAGCCCGACCCCGATCGAGTCGATCATCAGCTGGCCCATGCGCCTCACCTCGTCGCGCAGCGCGTCGTCGAAGCGCTCGACCGGGCGCGATCGTGTCCGCAGCACCGGCTCGCCGAACTTCTTGACGTGGGCGAGGGCGGCGGCGCGGCGCGCCGCCACCTCCGGATCGAGCTGGGGCTCGTCCTCAGCCCCCTCGGGCTCGGTGACCTCCGTATCGAGCTCTGCCTGGTCTGTCGCGCCTTCGGCCATCGTTCATTGAGTCTAGTTATGGGCGGGTCGGCGCGACCGTTGGCCGTGCCCGCTACTGGGGGTCGACGTCGACGCTCACCGAGGCTCCGCGGCGAGCGGCCCCCGGCGCCACGAGGTCGACGGCCCGCCCCACGGCGTCGATCGCCGCCTGGCGTGCCGTCGCCTTGACCACGAGCTGGCTGCGGGCACGACCGCGCAGCCGGAACAGCGGCGCCGGTCCCAGGACCGCCGCGTCGAGATCCGCCAGTTCCTTGTGGATCGCGGCCGCGGCCTCACGCGCCAGGGCGTCGTCCTCGGCCGAGCAGACCACCCGGATGAGCGATGAGTACGGCGGATAGCTGAGCGCGCGCCGGCGCTCGAGCTCGTCGGCGATGAAGCCGTCGGCGTCGTGGCGAGTGGCGAAGCCGATGGGGCG
>JBAQGP010000920.1:0-2358 GCA_049287845.1 Solirubrobacteraceae bacterium
GACGTGGTTCGGATAGCCGTCGCCGTCCAGCCGCTCGTGGTGAGACTCGACCAGGTCGAGCACGAGCGGAGGAAAGCCGCCAAGTTCGTTGAGGAGCTCGCGTCCGGCGCCGGGGTGGCGACGGATCTCGGCGAACTCCGCGTCGGTGAGCCGACCCGGCTTGTTGAGGATCTCGTTGGGCACCGACAGCTTGCCCACGTCGTGGAGCAGGCCACCGAGCGCGAGCTGACGCAGGCGGCCCTCGGCGAGGCCGAGTCGCTCCCCGATCGCGACCGCCAGCAGCGCGACACGACGAGTGTGGCCTTCTGTGGAGGGGTCCTTCTCGCCCAGCCGCAGCAGGATCGCGCGCACCCGGCCACCGAGGAACGCCTCCTCGTGCTCCACCAGGTCGCTGGCGCGCAGGTCCCCGGCGAGCGGGCGAGATCCGACGGCGTGCCGGAGGTCGAGCGCGGCCGGGATGGCGACCATGCCGATGCCGCCGACCTCCAGCACGTGCGCCGCCCAGAAGCCTGCCTGCATCATCGTGAAGTGGAGCAGCGCGTACTGCGCCCCGATCAGCCACACCACGCCGTGGGCCACGATCAGGTCCGCGGGCCGGCGCGTGAGCAGGTACGTCCGGGCGGCGCGCCACGCCAACAGCACCAGTGGACTCGCGCCCAGGATGAAGATCACCGTGGCCTCGGTCGAGGACGGAGCCGGAATGGAGGGGATCACCGGGGCGGCGACGAGGATCAGCGTGCCGGCCAGTGCCAGCTCGCCGACGACGGCCAGCTGGAGCCCCAGCAGCAGCTTGATACGGCGTGGGCTGCGCAGCACCGACAACCCTGAGGCGGCCAGGATCGTCCCGCCGATCGGCAGGTTGAGAGCCCCGGCGAGCTGGACGAGCCCGTTGCCGGGAAGGATGATCCCCGGCGTCGCCAGCGCGTGGATGAGCAGCAGCGTCGCCATCACCGAGAACCCCATGCCGAGCCACAGCGCATGGACGTCACGGCGTCTCATGGCGATGACCGACATCACGACCGACGCCGCCACGGCCAGCGCGCTCGCCACGCCGACCACGGCGATGTGCAGGCCGGGTGCGACCATGAACATGTGCTTGCCGGAAGCGGCCAGGAGCAGTGTCGGAATCAGCGCAGCGAGCAGGACAAGGACGCCGACGGGTAGCCGAGGACGGATCTGACTCACCCTTTCAATCTCGGTTGATCGGGCTCCGGCTTTGAGCTTCCGCGGCCCAGACTCGACGCCTGTCGGCGCCGGTGCGGTCAATCCACCGGCGGATGGCGTCGCGTGAGGCCGCTGGCGGCCTCCCACGCCGCGGCGTGCTCGAGCAGGCGGCGGTCGCCGCGGTAGCGACCCACCAGCTGCAGCCCCACCGGCAGCCCCCCGTTAGTGAACCCTGCCGGCACCGCCGCCACCGGGTGCGCGGACATGGTGATCCGCGAGCACACCCGCATCCACCCCAGGTAGTGCGGCATGGCGACACCCGCGACCTCGGTCGGGTACTCCTGTTCGACGGGGAACGGGGCGACCTGGGCCGAGGGCGCGGCCAGCACGTCGAAGCCTTCCAGCAGATCGGCGACCGCCGTGAACACCTCGGACCGCGCCACCATCGCCCGCCCGATCGACGCAGCGTCGAGCCGGAGGCCACGCTCCACGTTCCACACCAGCGTCTCCTTGGCGACCGAGCGCAGCGCCGGCAGGCTGGGACCGAAGCCGCGAGCGAAGGCCAGGCCCCGGAGCGTCTCGAACGCCTCGTCCGCGCCGCTGAGATCCAGCGCGACCTCCTCAACCTCACAGCCGAGGGCGGTGAGCCGGCCGCGGGCATCGTCGAGCACCGCCATGACCTCGGGGTCGATCGGCAGCCCGCCAAGGTCGGGGCACCAGGCGACGCGCAGCCCAGGCAGGTCGCCACTCAGCTCGCCGGCAAAGGCAGCGGGGTCGCCGTGTGACAGCGGACTGCGGGCGTCCGGTCCGCAAATAGCGCTGAGCATCAGCGCCAGGTCCCCGACCGTGCGCGCCATCGGCCCGGCCACGGAGGCCGCGTCCCAGACGTCGCCGGCGCCGCTGTCGGGCACCAGGCCGGGCGTCGGGCGCAGCCCCACGACGTTGTTGAAGGAGGCGGGATTGCGGATGCTGCCGCCGTGGTCAGACCCGTCGGCGATGGGCAACAGACCCGCGGCCAGCGCCGCGCCCGCCCCACCGCTGCTGCCGCCGGCCGAGCGATCGGTTGCCCACGGGTTGCGGGTCACGCCGAACACCTCGTTGAACGTGTGAGAGCCAACTCCGAACTCCGGCGTGTTGGTCTTCCCGACCACGATCGCGCCCGCCGCGCGCAGACGCGCGACGAGCAGGCTGTCC